>CAMDFE010000001.1 GCA_945897395.1 Chryseobacterium gleum
AATACGTTCGGATTTGCAGGGGATAACCAGTGCTTGATTCCGTTGACGAATGTTCGCAAGACCTTTGGCGATGAGAATTCGGAATATCAGATTAGCATTGCAGTGAAAACAGCTGCACAATTGGAGGCAGCCACAGAACTTGCTGTTGAAGCCATGCGTGTAGCGCGTTCCGACGGTCCGGGCGAGGATAATTCGTTCGAAGTGAATATGAGCAATGGACTTGTAGAAAAGCTCATGGGTTTGATTTCAGGAATTACCTTAGGAGGAATTTGTATTGGAATAATTACGCTCATTAGCGCAGGAATTGGTCTTATGAATATTATGCTTGTTTCTGTTACTGAGAGAACGCGTGAGATCGGTGTTCGCAAATCCATTGGGGCTAGTGCGAAGATTATTCAGCAACAGTTTTTAATTGAGGCTGTTGTCATTGGACAGATAGGCGGAATAATAGGAATTGTTTTAGGTGTGCTTGTGGGCAACATTGTTTCATTGGTCATTGGGGTTGGCTTTACCATTCCTTGGCTTTGGTTGCTCTTGGGAGCAACGATTTCCTTTATCGTTTCGGTGGCTTCGGGATATTATCCGGCCAAGAAGGCCTCGAAGCTTGATCCGATTGAAGCACTTCGATACGAATAAAAAAAGGCCACCCGAAGGTGGCCTTATCATTTCAACAAGAAAATATTATTTCTTAACTGAAAGTGTTTTAGTGAACATTCTTGCTCCACCAATTACTAAAGAAACTTCGTAGTTTCCAGCATTCAAGCCAGCAACATTTAATTCGAAGTTGTTCATTCCTGGAGTGTATTTACCTAAGTTTTTGAACTCGATTAATTTTCCGGTGATGTCACGAACTTCGTAAGCAACGTTTGCAACAGAAGTTAACTCGAAATTAACGCGAGTTGAAGTTACAGCTGGGTTTGGAGCGAATTGGAAGAAAGTAAGGTTGTCAGAGTTGATTTCGTCTACAGCTACACGCTCAGAAAGAATCAAGCGAACAGCAGGAGAGAAGCTTTGACTTCCGAACCAAACGAATGAACCGTCACCAGCCATTTCGTAAACAGCTGTTGAATTATCTGTGTCACTGTTGTCTTCAGCAGCAACGGTTAATTGCAATGCACTTGTGTTTTCGTTCAACACACCGTTGAAGTAAACAGTACCAGGAAGAAGATCTACTGGAGCATCGAATGGGAAGTATTGATAACCGTTGTCGATCCATCCCGCATTCAAAACATAATCTTGAGAAGCAAGAACCGCAGCGTCGTTAGGACTTCCTTCGAACAATACAGCAGTGTAATCAACATCAGCATCAGACGTTGGTCCGAAAACTACCGTTAATCCGTGCGCCATTGAACCAGCATTTGGACAAGTAAAGAATGCACCGTATCCGGTTGGATCAAACTCGCCTGGACTTGAATCGCTATCACGTGGAGTTAATTCAATGTCTAAGTTAGCTTCGTCTTCATGTCCGTATTCGTCAGTAGAGTACACAATGATTTTATCCATCGTGTTGTTAGCTGAAGTCTCATCTGTTGCGTCTAAGCAAAGAATGCTTGCTCGAACAGTATATGTTCCAACGGCACTTGGCTCCCAACCTGTTTGGATGTACAAAGTATCGTTAAGGAATGAAGGACACTCTAGAGTGTTACCGAAAGCTTCCATAGTGAAAGGGCTAGAAACTGCGTTTCCAACGATAGCTCCAGAACCATCTAAAATATCAATGTTTATTGAAGTGTTAGTTTGATCAGCGCTTCCGTTGTTGCGGTAAATAACACCAGCAAGTAAACCACCATCAACAGCATAGGTGCGTTGCTCGAAAGGAGTAACACGGTATTCCCAAATCCCGAAAACGTCTCCGTTTGTAACCTGAAGAATTTCAAGATCATTTATTGATGAGTTATCGAAAATTTCAATATCATCGATTCCCCAGAAGTAGTGGCTATAACCCGCTGCAGCAGCAGTGTTATATCCCCAACGAACCAATACGTTCGATTGTCCTGCAGCAGCGCAAGAAATGTCAACACGAGTGTTCAACGGGTTTGCAGAAAGTGAATTTGCACTTGGATTGAAGCTTCCGTTTGCAGGAAAAACAGTCCAGTTGGTTCCTCCGTCTGTAGAAACTTCTAACGTCAAAGGAGACGCAGAGAAGCAGCAATAACGGAAGTACTGTGACCATTCAACAACTACAGAAGCCAAGGCACTGCAATCGATAGATGGAGTAGACATGCTGCCTGTAACGTCTTCAACACCATCAGAAACAGGAGTGTTGTAAAGATCACAATCGAAAATTGCCCATCCGTTCGCAGCAGTAGGAGATGCTAAAGCTGGTAATGTGGTAGAGAATTCTCCAGCAGGTGAGCTGGCATTTGCTACCATCCAAATGGTTCCAGCAGGGCTGCTGTCTTCGTGAGTCATATCGCCAAATCCAGCAGAGAAGTTCTGGCTGTATACAACAACACGATCGTTGCTTGTAGTTGGAGTCGTTGCAGTAGCGTGCGCAGAACGTTCCAATTCAGTGTTTGAAGGAGCCTTTGGAGCAGCTTTAATGTCTGTCAATGGCGTTGTTTGCGCCGTTGCAGAAAAAGCTAAACCAATTGCACCGCAAAGAGTAAAAAGTTTTTTCATCTTATCAGGTTTAATTTTAGGATGTGAAGGTAAGAAATCTTTCATTAGTCAAATCCATTGAGCAAAAAAAAAGTCCCGCACAATGCGGGACTTTTTCTATTCATTGAAAGTAAGTGAATTATTTCACCATCATTTCTTTTGTCAAACTTGAAGAACCTGCAGTAATCGTGTAAGTGTAAACACCCGCACCGAAAGCTGAAGTATTCAAAGAGATCATGTTTTTACCAGCTGGCTTAACACCTTCGTTTGATACAGAAACAACTCGTCCAGTTAGATCGCGAACTGTTAAAGTTACACGCTCGTTGCTTGGAAGGTTGTAAACGATTGTTGTGTTGCCGTTAGATGGGTTAGGCATGTTTTGACCTAATTCGAATCCAGCAGCTCCGTTAACTGAAGCAACTGAAGCAGTTTCGTCAGAGTTCAAACGAACCATCGGAACAGAACCAGTAGCGCCCCAAGCAGTACCGTCATACAACCAAGAAACAACCCACTCGTTGCTTCCAGAAACGGGAATACGTGTGCCAGTTACACATGAAACAACCACTAAATAAACGTTGTCTGCGTTAAGGGTTACAGGTGAAGCGAAAGGAAGGGTTACGAAAGCATTTCCACCAACACTGTTGAATTCGTTACCAGTGAAGACGTACTCCAATGTCTCGATACCCATGTCAGTGAAAATTGGATCACTGTTAGCGTCGAATCCTTCCCAAAGGTAGATACGTCCAAGAATTGGGTCACCAGCAGCTGAACCCGCTCCGATTGCAACGTCAATACCACCGAATTCATCGTCAGCATAAATATCAAACAAGTTACCCACTTCGAAATCTGATGCAGGACCCATGAACGCTTGTGCAGCATCTGCATCGCGACCATAAGTGAAATCGGTAATTTGCATTGTTGCAGCACCGGTGTTGTTTGAAGCAACATCATCTCCAGTAGTTGAAGAGGAAGTCGCTGTAACTTGAATAGTACCTAAAGCACTTGGAGTCCAAGTTGTAGATACAGAGATAGTGTCTTTGTCAAGAGATAAGAAAGCAGCAGATGTTTGATCAGCTGCGAAAGGAGAACCAGCAACAGGTGTTCCGTTGAAAGTTACTTCGTAGCTCATAGTAGCGTCTGCTTGATCGTTAGTACCTCCGTTGAAGATAACTGAAGTTGCGTGAACAGGGCTAACTTGAGTAAGAGGTACTCTGTTGTAATCCCAAAATCCTAAACCGAAGTTTAATTGGTTCCAGTCACCAGTTTTAGTCTTTACCACACGGATATCGCTAGCAGGTAATTCACCAACGATAACGTTGTCAACTGCAAGTCCTGAAGCCCATGATCCAGCATCAGTCCATTGGAAACGAATGATTACGTTGGCTGCTGTTACATCATACAATGGAACAATGATAGACTGCCAGTAATCTTGATCTGTTGGGAATACATCAATGCTTGCACCGGTTTCATCAATTCCAATAGAGCGGATGTTGAAGGTAGCACCACCATCTGTAGAGATTTGCAATGTAGCATCACCACCACCGAAGTTCATGTCGTGGAAAATATCAAATGAAATCGCAATGTTAGTTGCCGCAGAAAAGTCCATAGAAGGGGACTGAACATACGCATCAACCATATCGCAATCGCATGGTGTATCGTCGTCATTCGCTCCAGCAAATTTGTTTCCTGTTCCAATTTGTGGAACTGGCCAGTAACCGCCACCGTTAGCAGTTGCGCTGGTGTGTGTTTTGAAACCATTTCCGTTTGAGCCGTCAGCCTGAACAACTAAACCTGTAGACCATCCTGTTGGCAATGCTCCTGGCATTGCACCCATAACTCCTTGGAAATCTTCCGTAAGGAGGGTAACACGGTTGCTCCAGTCAGCAGATGGTGCCATCTCTTGACGGATAGTAGCTTTTGGAGAAATTTCACTTCTTGTGAAAGTTCTGCGCGCTGGTGATTGTTGCACTGACCATTGTGCGAATGATACACTCGCTAAAGTTGTGAACAAACCTAATAAGTAGATTTTCTTCATGTATTTAAATTTAAGTTAACTTTTAAGGTTACGAATATAAGAAAAATCTCGTTTGTCATTGCAAACGAAAATCAATTGTAAATTGGAATTACCCTTTCTTTTTCTCCACGCGTTGAGCAACACGGATACTTATTTCATAAAGCAACAGCAACGGCAGCGAAACAAGCATTTGACTCGTCACGTCTGGAGGAGTAATAATTGCGCTTACAATAAGGTTAATTACAAACGCGTGTCTTCTGTATTTTTTGAGGAAGGCGGAACTGACTAAACCAATTTTCGCTAGGAAGTAAATCACTACGGGCATCTGGAAAACTAGCCCCGTTCCGAGAATGAGTGAAGAGCACAGTTTCAAATAAGACAATACGGTTGCATTTACTTCGACATCTGCAAAAGCAAAGTTTCCTAAAAATTGAATAGAAAGCGGTGTCAAAACATAATAGCCGAACAGCACCCCGAGAAAAAATAACAAGGATACATAGAAGCCAATACCGCGGGCAGATTTAAGCTCAGTCTTTTTCAACCCGGGTCTCACAAAGGCCCAAAGCTGATAAAAGATTGCGGGAAAGGCGAGAATGACTCCTCCAATTAAAACCACCGTCATGTAGGCAGAAAAGTTCCCGCCCATTGTCGTGCTCTGAAGTGTGAAGTTAGCATCTGAAAAGCAGAGCTGATCTTCCAAACCTAAGTTATGGCCAAGCCAGCAAAAGAAACGGTATGTTGGGAAATCGGCTCTTCGAGGAGCCATAATGATATTTTCAATAACATAAGTGTCGAAAATAAATACAACCACAACTCCTGCAACAGCAAACAAAACCGCTCGAAACAATCTTTTTCTAAGTTCCTCAAGATGCTCCAAGAAGCTCATGTTTTTCTCTTCAGCCATCTCGATTAATTAATGCCAGCACTCAGAAGATCGTGCAAATGAATAATGCCACAATACTTTCCATTTTCGTTCACCACAAGCAATTGGCTAATCTTGTTGTTTTCCATCAATTGAAAACCTTCAACGGCTAAAGCCGAACTCTGAATTCTTTTGGCAGATGTGTTCATTAAGTCGGATGCGCGCAATGCATCTAAATTCACGTTACGCTCTACTGCTCTTCGAATATCACCGTCTGTAACGATCCCCAACAGCACGTCGTTTTCTACCACAGCAGTGGCTCCAGCACGCTTGGAAGATATCTCCATGAGCAAGTCACGGAAGTTACAGTCTGAAGAAACCTGAGGAAGCGCATCTGCGCGCATCACTTGTCCAATGGTTGTAAAAAGTTTTTTTCCAAGGGCACCTCCGGGATGGAATTTTGCAAAATCGAGTTTGCTAAATCCTCTTTCCGTCATAAGTGAGACAGCAATTGCGTCGCCTACGGCCAATTGAAGTGTCGTGCTCACGGTTGGAGCTAAATTATTCGGACAAGCTTCGCTTGTCATGGGGGTATGTAAAAAGTAAGTCGACTCTTTCGCCAGAAAACTCTCGGTATTAGCACCTACTCCCACTAACTGAACATTCATAGATTTCAACAAGGAAACCAAATATTGAATTTCAGGAGAGTCTCCGCTTTTCGATAAGCAAAAGACAATGCTATTGTTTTGAACCATTCCCAAATCGCCATGAATGGCTTCAGAGGCATGTAAAAACTGAGCGGGTTGCCCGGTGCTATTAAAAGTGGCCACCCATTTTTGAGCAATTATTCCGCTCTTGCCGATTCCGGTTACAATGATCGGTTGCTCAGTTTCGAGGACAGCCATTACAACAGATACAAAGGCGCTGTCTAGCGACATTCCCAATGTGGAAATCGCATCTGCTTCTAATCGAATGGCTTCTTTCGCCGAGTCTAAAATTGAAGTGTTTGAGGTCATTTTCACTTTGCAAAGATGCAAAGAATCGGTAGTTTTTTGAGGTCTTTTTTTTCGATCGAATTTGTTGGTGTGCATGTGCTTTTGTGCTTATATTCGTTAAGCCAAGTTTACAGAGACGTTACTTTTTCATAACGTTCAATTACTAAAAGATAATGATTACAGCGACAGATATGGCTCCGAAAGAAGCCTTAAAGTATTTTTTTGGATTTTCAAACTTTAAAGGCCTGCAGGAAGGCGTTATTGACAATGTGCTTGCAGGAAATGACACCTTCGTGATTATGCCTACAGGAGGAGGGAAGTCTCTGTGCTACCAGCTTCCTGCTCTTATGTCGGAAGGAACAGCTATTGTGGTTTCGCCTTTGATTGCCTTGATGAAAAATCAGGTAGATGCTATGCGAGGATTTTCAAATGAAGATGGTATAGCGCACGTCATTAATTCTTCATTGAATAAAAGCGAGATTGCTCAAGTAAAGAAGGACATGCTCAGCGGCAAGACCAAGCTTCTGTATGTGGCCCCAGAGTCTTTAACAAAAGAAGAGAATATTGAATTTCTTAGAACCTGTAAAATTTCTTTTGTAGCTATTGATGAAGCGCATTGTATTTCAGAATGGGGACACGATTTCCGTCCTGAATACAGAAGAATCAAAACCATTATTCAGCAAATTGCTGATTTACCTGTAATGGCATTAACCGCAACGGCTACCCCTAAGGTTCAGATAGATATTCAGAAGAACCTTGGAATGGTTGATGCGAAAGTCTTTAAGTCTTCTTTCAACCGTGATAATCTGTACTACGAAGTACGCCCTAAAGTAAGCGTTGGAAAACAGATCATTCAATTCGTAAAAGGGAATGCCGGTAAAAGCGGGATAGTATATTGCCTGTCTCGGAAGAAGACCGAGGAGATTGCAGAGCTGCTCGTAGCTAACGGAATTAAAGCGCTGTCATATCATGCTGGAATGGACAGCCATCAGCGGAACGACGTTCAAGATAAATTCCTAATGCAGGATGTAGATGTTATTGTTGCAACTATCGCGTTTGGAATGGGGATCGATAAACCCGATGTGAGATTCGTTATTCACCATGATATTCCAAAAAGTTTAGAGAGTTATTATCAAGAAACGGGTCGCGCAGGAAGAGATGGTGGTGAAGGGCATTGTTTGGCTTTTTACTCTCCGAAGGACGTTGAGAAATTAGAGAAGTTTCTGCACGGTAAACCTGTTGCAGAGCAGGAAATAGGAATGTTGCTTCTTCAGGAAGTAATGGCTTACGCGGAAACAGCGATGAGCCGAAGAAAATATTTGCTTCACTATTTTGGTGAAGAATGGGATGATGTTACCGGTGAAGGGGCAGGCATGGACGATAACTCGCGCAAGCCGAAAGAAATATTCGATGCTACGGAAGATGTGAAATTGGTTTTGGAATGCATAAAAGCATTTAAAGAGACCCACAAAGCGAAATTTATTGCGAATGTATTGGGCGGGCTTAATAACGCTGAGGTGTCGACTTACAAAGCAGATAAGCACAAGTTGTTTGGAGCCGGAAAAGAAGATACCGATAAGCATTGGAACGCCATTATGCGTCAGCTCTTGGTGAAGAATCTCATTCGTAAGGAAATTGAAACCTACGGAACGTTGAAGCTTACGCCTGATGGATTGGAATTTTTGAAGACTCCTTTCAAAATGGATTTAGTGAAGGAAGAAGAGATAGGAGAAACAGATGACGATGGTGAATTGATTCATGCAGTGAAGGCGACCGGTTCAGGAGCATCCGACGAAACGTTGTTCCTAATGCTGAAAGAATTGCGTCAGAAAGTTTCAAAGGAAAAAGGACTACCACCCTATGTGATTTTTTCGGAACCTTCTATGGAGGAAATGGCTACACAATATCCAATTACCATTGATGAGCTTTCGCACATTGGAGGAGTAGGGAAAGGTAAGGCGTTGAAATTCGGTTCTGCGTTTTTAGTACTTATTAAAAAACATGTTGAAGACAATGATATTGAACGTCCAGAGGATTTTGTTTTGAAGAGTGCACATGCGAAAAGCAGTCACAAGATTAAGATCATTCAAAATGTAGATAAGCGTATTCCGCTTTTCGATATTGCGAAGGGAATTGGTAAAACATATCCAGATTTAATTGACGAGATTGAAACCATCGTTCATTCTGGAACACGCTTAGATATTCAATATTTCATAGATGATGAAATAGATGAAGATTCCCAAGATGAAATCATGGATTACTTCATGCAATCTGAAACAGATGATATTTTAGAAGCCGAAGAGTATTTCGACGGTGATTACGAAGAGGGAATCCTGCGCTTGATGCGTATTAAGTTTCATTCAGAAATAGGGAATTAATTCCTTATTTCATTTTTCAATTCTTTCTTAGAGACAATACTTCCCTGCTGCAATTAATTCAGCTGCAACGGTGCGTCGACCTTCTTTCGTGTTGAAGGGTTCTGTTTTTGTAAATCTGCGCAAGCCCATCATCATCATGCGCTGCTCATCTCCCTCAACAAAAGAATTCAAGGCGTCTTTTCCAGCTTTATTTATGAAGTCTGCAAGATCTGTGACCAAGGTCTGCATCATGGCAATTTGACTTACGGAATTTTCTATTCCTCTTAGCTGAACTCTTTTCTGAGTTCTGAGAACGGTGCTTTCAGCAACGTATGTCCAAATAGCCATGTCCGCAATGTTCATTAAGATCTCTTGTTCTTTCGCTAATTGCATCATAAGTTTTTGAGCGGCACTTCCGGCTATCATGAGAACTGCTTTTTTGAAATTTTCAATGCACGCTAAGTAGCGTTCGAAGATGTCTTCACTTGGCTCAGCGAAATCAGGAATTGACATGAGTTCATTCGCCACATTCATAGCTGGAGTCATTAAATCCAATTCGCCTTTCATGGCTTTTTTCAAAAGCATGTCAACGATAAGCATGCGATTTATTTCATTTGTTCCTTCGAAAATTCGATTGATACGAGAATCGCGATAAGCCCTTTCCACACGTGATTCAGCGCTGTATCCCATTCCGCCATAAATCTGAACGGCTTCGTCTACAACGTAATCCAATGTTTCACTGCCGTACACTTTGAGTATTGCGCATTCAGGCGCAAAAGCTGCAATGCCTTTCAACACAGCAGCTCCTTTTTCCATTCCAGATTCTATTAATCCAGCAATGGCATCGTCAATGTTTTGAGTAGCCCGATACAACGCAGATTCCGTGGCATAGCAGCGAATAGCCATCTCGGCGAGCTTATGACGAATTGCACCATATTTTGAAATGGATCTTCCGAATTGCTCTCGAGTAATGGCGTATTCCACAGAGTCAGTAACCGTTGCTTTTGCACCACCCATGACTGCCCCGGCTAATTTGATGCGTCCAATATTCAAAATGTTAACGGCTATTTTGAAACCATTCTGGCGGTCGCTTAACATGTTTTCTATTGGAACGAGAATGTCATTGAAAAAGACTTGACGGGTGGAAGAACCTTTGATGCCCATTTTCTTTTCTTCGGGATTCAATGTTATGCCGGGCATGTCTTTGTGAAGAATGAACGCGGTGAGATTTTCGTCGTCTTCAATTTTTGCAAAAACCGTGAATACATCTGCAAATCCAGCATTGGTGATCCACATTTTTTGTCCGGAAATTTTATAATGCTTTCCGTCTTCCGTTAAGGTAGCTTTTGTTTTTCCGGAATTCGCATCGCTACCTGAATTCGGTTCAGTTAAGCAATAACAGCCGAACCATTCTCCCGTTGAAAGTTTCGAGATGAAGAGTTTTTTCTGTTCTTCATTTCCGTAATACAATGCGGGCAATGTTCCAATTCCTGTGTGCGCGCCATAAGCAACAGAAAAGGAATGACCCGCTCCTAAAGTTTCTGTGCAAAGCATTGTGGTTTTAAAATCCATTCCCATACCGTTCAATTCTTCAGGAACGGAAATTCCAAGCAGACCTAATTCACCCGCTTTATGAAGAACAGATTGCATGAGACCTTCTTCCAAATTGTCGAGGCGGTCGAGGATAGGCGTGATTTCATTGTTCACGAAATCGTCGCACATCTGCTTCATCATGATTTGTTCTTCGTTCCATTCTTCCGGAATGAAAATTTCTGATGACGATGTTTTACGAATTAAGAATTCTCCACCTGTTATTGGTTGCATAATGTTGTTTATTTAAAATCGTTCGAATACTCCGGCGGCACCTTGTCCTGTTCCTACGCACATGGTTACTACGCCATACTTTTCATTTCTTCTTTTCAAGTCGTTTAACAACTGAACGGTAAGTTTCCCACCTGTGCATCCAAGCGGATGTCCCAATGCTATTGCTCCTCCGTTTATGTTAGTTTTTTCAGGGTCTAAACCGAGGTGATTAATTACTGCAACACTTTGTGAAGCGAACGCTTCATTCAACTCGAATAAATGAATATCGCTTTGTTTTAAGCCGGCTGCTTCAAGTGCTTTAGGAACGGCGTAAATTGGACCAACTCCCATAACTCGTGGAGCCAGCGCAGCAACTGAATAACTTTTCAATTGCGCAATAGGAGTCAGGTTGTGCTTCTTCATGAAGTCCTCTGAGCACACCATCACGAATGCGGCGCCGTCAGAGGTTTGTGAGGCGTTTCCGGCAGTTACAGATCCGTCTAACGCAAACACAGGCTTCAATTTTAAAAGCGCTTCAATGGTAGTTCCTGCACGTGGGCCCTCGTCAACGGTTACCGTTGTATTTCGAACTTGTCTTTTCTCTTTTTCATCGAGAAAAATTTCTTCCACTTCGATGGGAGCAATGCCATTTGCGAAATGTCCATTTGCAAGGGCCTCCAATGCTTTTCGGTGTGAATGGAAAGCGAATTCATCTTGCTGCTCGCGAGAGATTTTATATTCGTTCGCGACTGCTTCTGCCGTAAGACCCATTCCCCAATACCAGTCTGGATGAGACTTTGCAACTTTTGGATGAGGAACTATACGCCATCCGCCGAATGGAATGGGCGACATGGTTTCAACCCCGCCGGCAATAATGCAATCGGCCATACCTGCGTGAATCTTCGCACTTGCGAGTGCAATAGTTTCCAACCCGCTTGAACAATATCTATTCACGGTCATGCCGGGAACTTTTTCGGTATTCAATCCCATTAAGGAAATCATGCGTCCAATGTTCAGCCCTTGCTCTGCTTCGGGTGTAGCGTTTCCTACAATGACATCGTTGATTTCATCTTTGTCAATTTGCGGAAAATCTTTCATCAAATGCTGAATGACTTGCGCAGCCAATTCATCGGCGCGCATGGATTTAAACATTCCTTTTTGCGCTTTGCCAACGGCAGATCTGTAACCACCAACTATGTATGCGTTCATGGAATTAGTTTCTTAAAATTTTTCCTGATGTAATAAGACTCTGCATGCGCTCCAACGATTTGCGCTGCATGCACAATTCGAGAAACGCTTTTCGCTCGAGGTCTAGAAGATATTGCTCGCTCACTTTTGTTGGAGCGGATAGGTCTCCGCCGCACATCACAAACCCAAGTTTTTCGCTAATGAGTTGATCGTGTTCCGAAATGTAATTTCCAGATTTCATGGACGAAGCACCTGCGTATACAATACCCAATCCTTCGTTTCCTAAAACCATAATGTCTTTGCGTTCTTGCGGTGCTGTGTAACCGGCATGATGAAATTTCAAACAAACTTCTTTCGCTCGCATGAGCTGATGCGCGCGGCTTACACACACTTCATCTTTTTCTCTGCTTAAGTATCCCAATTCAAAAGCCTCTTCTCCTGACGTAGCCACTTTCGCTTGTCCGACTGTTAAAAATCTATTTCGAAGAACATTCAAACGAATGTCGCCTTCCTTCATTTCATCTGATGCGCGCAAGGCGAATTCTTTCGTGCCAGCTCCGCCAGGAATGACACCCACGCCCATTTCCACCAATCCCATATAGGTTTCTGCATGCGCAATTGTTGCATCTGCGTGCATTGACATTTCGCATGCACCACCAAGTGCCAATCCATGCGGAGCAACCACAACCGGTATGTTCGAATAACGCAATCGCATGACAGTCTTTTGGAAATAGCGAACGGCCATGTCGAGCTCTTCATATTCTTGTTCAACAGCGAACATGAAGATCATTCCTACGTTCGCACCAGCAGAGAAATTATCTCCTTGATTATAGATTACAAGTCCATTGTATTTTTCTTCTGCAATATCAATGGCTTTGTTAATTCCGGCAAGCACTTCTCCACCAATGGTGTTCATTTTTGTTTTCCACGAAAGAGCTAAAATTCCATCTCCAATGTGTCGGACAATGCATGCGCTGTTTGTCCAAATAATTTCTTTGAACGAATCCAATGAGCGCGCTTGTTCGCTTCTTTGAATGATGCCGTATTTGTTTTCGGTTGGAAGGAATTGTTCTGGATTTTCAGTGTTAGTGTAGAAAGAAGTGAATCCATTTTTTTTCATTTCATGAATCCACGGTGCAACCGTATAACCTTCGTTCAACATGTTTGAAAGACAAGCGTTGAAACCGAGTGTATCCCACAGTTCGAACGGACCAAGTTCCCAGCCGAATCCTGCGCGCAGCGCAGCGTCAATGTCTTTCAGCTCGTCTGCAATTTCGTTCATTCTGAAACTTACATAAGCGAAGAGTGAATGAAACATTTTCTTGTAGAACAGTCCCGCTTTATCGGTTGCGTTGTATAAATGTTTTAATCTGGAAGGAAGATCGTCGATGAGTTTTGCCGCTTCATAAGAAGCGAATTTCACTTTGTTTTGTTTGCGGTATTCAAGTGTGTTTAAGTCGAGCACAAGAATTTCTTTTTCTCCGTTTTCTCCCTTCGTTTTTTTGTAGAATCCTTGTTTCGTTTTATCGCCTAACCATTGATTGGTAATCATGGTTTGAATGAAATCAGGCAAGGCGAATAGCGCATGTTGCTCGTCGTTTTTCGCAACAGCGAATAATCCGTTGGCAACATGAACGAGTGTATCTAATCCAACAACGTCGCACGTGCGAAACGTTGCAGACTTGGGTCTGCCCATGATGGTTCCGCTGAGTTTGTCGACCTCTTCAACGGTAAGATCCAATTCCTTCATGCTGTGAAGCAAAGCTTGAATGCTGAACACTCCGATTCTATTCGCAATGAATGCAGGAGTGTCTTTGCACAGCACGACTTCCTTTCCTAATTTCAAACTTCCGAATTCTTTCAAGAAAGAAATGAGTGCTGGGTCGGTTTCACTGATAGGAATGATTTCCAACAAACGTAAATATCTTGGAGGGTTGAAGAAGTGTGTTCCAATAAAATTCTTTTTGAAATCTTAGGTTCTTCCTTCGGCATTCAGATG
The DNA here is from genome assembly GCA_945897395.1 of Chryseobacterium gleum. Lineage (GTDB taxonomy): Bacteria > Bacteroidota > Bacteroidia > Flavobacteriales_D > Sanyastnellaceae > CAIZGX01. The sequence goes on from CAMDFE010000001.1 coordinate 13,820, forward strand.
AATGGGAATGCCGCTTGTATTGGTTCAAACAATACTTCCGGGTTTTCTGAATTGCTCTACGTTTTCGAAGAGGACTTGTTTGGGGTCGAGCTTTTCAATAATGACTTCCATGATCCAATCGCAATTGGAAATGTCTTTCAAATTATCCTCGAAATTTCCTGTTGCAATTCGCGAAGCAAATTTCTTCGAATAGATGGGAGAAGGAGAGCCTTGCAGAGCGTTTTTCAGTGAATCATTAACGATTTTGTTACGGTCTTTTTCATCTTCCGAAACGCGGTCTAATAGTAGCACAGGAATTCCACATTGTGCGAAGTGACAGGCAATGCGCGAGCCCATGATACCTGAGCCCAAGACGGCAATTCTTTTAATCGTTTTCATTTGGGTTTATTAGCTTTATGAAGGTAACACTTCTTTCCTTCATCCTGAATTATTTAAATATGATTTCTTTCATGTAGAAACCTAAGCAGGATTGATCTTCTGCTTCAATCAATAGTTTTCCATCGGCTTCCACCTGGACTATTTTTCCTAAAAAGTTATATTGATCTTTTGCGATTTGGTAGTTTTTGATTTCACCTTTCTGAAACAGTATCTGATGGTATTGTGAATCTATTTCAGTCCATTTTTTTTCTTCCAACAGAAATAAATCGCGTGCCATTTGATTTCGCAGCGTCTTCAAAAAGGATAATAAAGAGGGAATCTCAATTGTGTGATTTGAAATGCAAGTCGCATTTTCGAGGTTTTGATTCGAAATGTTTATTCCGATTCCAATTAAGGAATAATGAAGGCTCTGTTCGCTCCAAGAGTTTTCAATGAGAATACCACCGATTTTTTTTCCTTCAACAAAAATATCGTTCGGCCATTTGATAGAAACGGACTGAATGTTATGTTGAACAAGTGTTTTCGCCACTTGAAGGGCGGCCCATTTGCTGAGATAAAAGATTTCTTCGGGTTTGAGTTGGATTTTTAAAATGATGGTTCCGAGGAATGAACTTCTTGGTTCTGCTAGCCATTGGTTGTCACGCTGCCCCCTTCCTTCTAACTGAAAATCGGTAGTAATGGCAGTACCACTTTGAGTTTCTGGCAGTTTAGCAATTGTGGAAGCATAGTTGTTCGTGCTGTCGAGCTGCTCGAAATGCGAATGTGGTGATTGTTCAAACATGGACTCTTTCAATGCAGAAAACTTAAAGATTACAACGAAATTACGCCGTAGCGGAATACCTTTGCTACAGAAGAATAAAAAATGAAGAAAAAAGCAGCAGATAAAAGTAGCGAAGATGCATTGTTACTTTCCATTATTGACGGAATAGAAGAAGTAAAAGGTCACGATATCAAGATTCTTGATTTACGAAACATTGAAGCGGCAATTGCCGATTACTTTATTGTTTGCACAGGAACGAGCACAACTCAGGTTGAGGCGATAGCGAGAAGTGCCGAGAATTTCACTCGAAAAGAATTGGACGAAAGACCTCGCAGAGTAGAGGGAGTGCGCAATGCACAATGGGTACTTATGGATTATTTTACCATAATTGTCCACGTGTTTTACGAGCCCATGCGTGAGCATTATGACATAGAAGGTCTTTGGTCCGATGGTAAGGTAATGGCTTTACCGAAAAAAGCAAAACCAGAGACAAAGGCCAAGGCGGAACCAAAACCAAAGGCAGAGCCGAAAGCAAAAGCAAAAGCAAAAGCTCCTGCAAAACCAAAGGCAGAACCGAAGGCAAAAGCAGCGGTAAAACCAAAAGCAGAACCCAAGACGAAGGCAGCGGCAAAGCCGAAAGCAGAACCGAAGGCAAAGGCAGCGGCAAAGCCGAAGTCAGAACAAAAGACAAAGGTGGCTGTTAAACCTATAACTGCGGTAAAACCAAAAGTGGTAACTAAGAAAACAGTTAAGAAAAAAGATGAGTGATCAGAATAATAAAAAGCCAGCCGGACCTAACAATCCGATGAAGGGTGGATTTAGTTTTTATTGGATTTACGCGGTTATAGCGATCGTGTTGATTGGATTAATGGTATTCAATGGCAGTTCAGATGGCTCTGAAACGAATTATGCTCAGGTGAAGTCATGGGCAGAGAGTAATTATATTGCCCGCGTTGAATACAACGGCTCAACAGGAAAGGTGTATTTAGATTCACTGGGAAAAGCGAATTTGAAAGGACAGTATCCCGAGCAAAAAGGTGTCATGGGAACCCGTCAGGGTAGTGACTTTTGGTTCAACATTCCACCGAGTGAACATTTTATTGATGAGTTGCATGCGTTAGGACCGGTTCATAATTTCGAAGTGAAATTTCAACCGCCTAATGAATCGGCTCAGAGTTTATTGTGGTGGTTAATTGCCTTGGGTGTAATGATTGCCGCTTGGACATTTATTATGCGTCGCATGGGCGGCGGTGGCGGCGGTGGCGGTGGTCAGATATTTAACATTGGAAAGAGTAAAGCCCAATTATTCGAGAAAGGAAAAGGAACCAATGTGACTTTTGCTGATGTTGCTGGATTGGAAGGAGCAAAAGAAGAAGTGGAAGAGATCGTAGATTTCCTGAAGCATCCAAAGAAATATACAGAACTAGGAGCGAAGATTCCGAAGGGAGCGTTATTGGTGGGACCTCCTGGAACTGGAAAAACATTGTTGGCGAAAGCCGTAGCTGGAGAAGCACAGGTCCCCTTCTTTTCATTGTCGGGTTCTGATTTTGTTGAGATGTTTGTTGGTGTTGGAGCGAGTCGTGTGCGTGATTTATTCCGTCAAGCGAAAGAGAAAGCTCCTGCTATCATTTTTATTGATGAGATTGATGCTATCGGACGTGCAAGAAGCAAGAATGTAAACTTTGGTGGCAACGATGAGCGTGAGAATACGCTGAATCAGCTGTTAACTGAAATGGACGGGTTCGGAACTAATTCAGGAATTATTATTCTAGCTGCTACGAATCGTGCAGATATTTTAGACAAGGCTTTGATGCGTGCTGGTCGATTCGATCGTCAGATTTATGTAGACATGCCTGATGTGAAGGAGCGCGTGCAAATATTTAATGTACACTTGAAGAACGTTAAAACAGATCCTTCTGTTGATGTGGACTTTTTGGCTCGTCAAACACCAGGATTTTCTGGAGCAGATATAGCCAATATATGTAACGAAGCAGCCCTTATTGCTGCTCGACATGGTGCAGCCTCGGTAGAACAAAAGGATTTCTTAGCAGCTGTAGATCGTATTATTGGTGGACTCGAAAAAAAGAATAAGATTATTACTCCGAATGAAAAGCGCACTATCGCGTTTCACGAAGCGGGTCACGCTGTAACATCTTGGTTGTTGGAATACGCTTCACCTTTGGTTAAAGTGACCATTGTTCCAAGAGGAAGATCTTTGGGCGCTGCATGGTATTTACCGGAGGAAAGACAAATCACAACGACTGACCAGATTCTTGATGAAATGTGTGCAACCCTGGGTGGACGTGCAGCAGAGCAAGTAATCTTCGGTAAAATTTCAACAGGAGCTCTTTCAGATTTAGAGAAAGTAACGAAGCAGGCCTATGCTATGGTTGGAATTTACGGATTGAATGATCGTATTGGAAACCTGAGTTACTACGACTCTTCCGGCGAAAATCAGTTTCAAAAACCGTACAGCGATGAGACAGCTCGCACCATGGATGAAGAGGTGAGTAAATTGGTGGAAGCCGCTTATCAGCGGGCCCTTCATTTGCTCACCGAGAATCGTGAAAAATTAGAAGAGTTGGCTCAATTACTTCTAGAAAAAGAAGTGATCTTCAAAGAAGATTTAGAGAGAATTCTTGGGGTAAGGCCATACATAGATCGTCAAACTCAAATAGACGATGCTGAGACATCGGCTCAATTGGTTAAAGATGCATGGATTGCAGAAGCGGAAGTGGATGTGATTCCTGTTTCAGAGGAGAATCCCGTTATTGAAGATTCACAGAAGAAAGAAGAAAATTCAGATAGTGAAACACAATCCCAAGAAACACAGGAGAGTTAGATTTGAGTAATTTATTATTGAGGTCCTTGGTTGGACTTATTTTTAGTTTAGTTGTGGTGGGCTCTGCTTTTGCAGGGCTTTTGCCATTTACGCTATTGTTTGGATTTTTCGCTGCAAAGGGTTTTCAGGAGTTTGTTCGATTGGTTAATCCGCAAATGAGACGCTTCCAAAGACGAGTGGGACTTGGATTAGCCGTTATCCTTTATGTAACAGCCGCTTCCACCATGGTTTTTGGAACTGATTGGAGATGGATGTTAATGGTGCCTGTGCTTTGGTTGTTATTTATGTCTATTGAAATGATGAAGGTGAGTGCAAGTTTTATTTTGGATACTTCCACAATCTTAATGGGTTTTATTTATACGGTCCTGCCTTTTTCTCTGCTGGTCTTTTTAGGTAAAGTCAACGGTGAATTTGACGCACGTCTCCCGTTTGGATTCTTTTTAATTTTATGGGCAAATGATACAGGAGCTTATTTGATAGGAAAGTTCTTTGGAAAGCACAAGCTGCTTGAAGCAGTATCTCCTAAAAAAACATGGGAAGGATTGTTTGGTGGTATGACAAGTGCTGTTCTTTCGGGATATTTTCTTTTTTCATTAATGCCCAATTCATTCAGTCGCACGGAGTGGATAGCCATTGCTGCAATTGTCGCGGTTTTTGCCAATATTGGAGATTTAATCGAATCTCAAATTAAGCGTATAAAAGGGGTTAAAGATTCTGGAAAACTACTTCCTGGTCACGGCGGGGTCTTGGATCGTTTTGACGGATTGCTTATTGCACTTCCGCTTGTACTAATTTATTTGATTTTGCTTTAACATGACTATTCACAAAGAGGGTTTTAAGATTTTAGGCGGAACACTTTTAGTTTCTACAATACTTGTTGGCGGCGCCTTTTTGATGTTCGATGCTGCTTTAGTCTGGATATTAACAGCTGTAGCATGTGGTATAGTATTCTTGCTGTTTTTGCAATTCTTCCGATTGCCTCATCGTGTGAATTGCGCCGAGGCCAATGAATTGGTTGCTCCTTGTGATGGAAAGGTAGTAGTTATTGAAGAGGTAGAAGAACCGGAGTATTTTCAGGGTAAAAGAATTCAGGTTTCCATTTTTATGTCGCCGTTAAATGTCCATGCGAATTGGACCCCGTGTTCTGGAGAAGTGAAATATTTCAAATATCATCCAGGATTGTTTTTGGTTGCCTGGCATCCAAAGAGCAGTACTGAGAATGAGCGCACAACGGTTGTTGTAGAGCATGCTCTTGGAAAAGATGTTTTGCTACGACAAGTTGCTGGAGCAGTAGCGCGGAGAATTGTTTGGTATGTGAATGCTGGCGATAAACTTCAAACAAACGATCAATTCGGTTTTATTAAGTTTGGAAGTCGCGTTGATTTGTACTTCCCTTTGGGAACAGAGATTGTAGCGAACATAGACGATGTTACGAAAGGAAATGAAACGGTGATTGCTCGTTGGAAATAATCTCACGAAGGAATTTAGTGAAATAAAAAAAGGTCTGAAATTTCAGACCTTTTTTATGCTTGATTATTTATTAGTTGTTTGGAGCACCACCTTGCTCTTTCACTGGAGCACCACCTGGTGTGCCTGGAGCAGGAGCATTTGGATCTGCTTCAACATTTCCTTTGATGCGAACAACTTTAACAGGCTCATTCACCGCGTTAGAATTGATGGTAACTGATTTGTTAATTGGGCCAGGACGCTTTGTATCATACTTTACTTGAATCATTGAAGATCCGCCAGGAAGAATTGGAGTCGTGTCACATGTTGGAACCGTACATCCGCAAGAACCTTTGCATTTGCTTAAAGTCAAGGGCTCAGTTCCTGAATTAGTTACTTTGAATTCACATGCACCGTTTCCACCGAAGGCAACAGTTCCATAATCGTGAACTTCTTTATCAACGGTAATGGCTGGACCAGTTACCAATTGAGCTTGAGCGTTTGCCGAAATTGCAAAACCAATTGCAATGGCGAAAGATAAAATTACTTTTTTCATACTATTCTGTTTTTCTAATTATTCGATGACTTCACCTTTGATGGTTAAAACGGTTGGCTTTGCTTCTGGATTGTTCCAGTTAACCATAACTGTTTTCGTGAAAGGACCCATTCTATTCGTATCGTAATGAATAGTAATTGCTTGGCTTTTACCTGGCTCAATGGTAGAGTTCGGGTCACATTTAGGAGTTGTGCATCCGCAAGAACCTTGACATGAGCTGATGATCAGATTTTGATCTCCAGTGTTAGATAATTCGAATGTACAATTACCATCAGAACCTTTTTTAACTTGACCGTAGTTGTTTTCCATTTTATCAGGAGTTAACATAGGTGCACCAAAAGTTGTGATTTTTCCAGGCTGCGCTTCAGCACATCCAGCAAGCCCTAAGAAGAAGGCCACTGCAGCAAAAAGGGTAAAATTGATTTTCATATTATTTATTGTAAGTTTTCAAATATCGGTTAGAATTTTTAAAATCCCTAGTGGTTAACTAAAAGCGTGCCACTTCGATGTATTTTATTAGAGGTTTCAGTAATTGTATACATTCCATTCGAAAAACATGCGGTGTTAATCGTTCTGACTTTGCCTGTGCTGGATTCTCTGAATATAAGTCTTCCTTGCGTATCTCTTATTTCAAGCGTGCTTGCGGGCAAAAGTCCGGTAATATTAAGGATGTCTTGAGTAGGGTTGGGATAAAGTTTGAAAGAAACATTTGTCTCTTCAAAGGTTGAAGTCAAAAATGAATTAGCCGAACACCCGAATTCGTTGATGTAGTCGCAAGAGAAGAATTGGCCCAGTGAATCGGGAACACTTATTAAGGAATCAACTGTTAATGTTCCATCGATGATCCACGTGACATTGTCTTGATTTGCGCAATTCGTGCATGTTACAAAGCCGTTTTCAAATATTAATTCCGGCACTGACCCTCCGTTAACTGTGATTGATGTGGCGGGACTGTTTGCGCTTGAATTTCCAAGCGTACATGTTAAATAAGGCGAATATGTGTTTGCTGAAGTGTAATTGAAATCATAGGTTTCGAGATACGAAAGAGGAATATTACCGTTACCGTTTCCTAAGAAAAGTTCGCAAGAAAGTCCGTTAATATAATCTGTTGTATTTATGAATGAAGCGAATAATGGTGCGCAGCCTTCTGTTGGAGTGAAGTTAAATGAGGGTTGGATGACCAGAAGTGGAGCTGACATTTGGGAGAGGCATCCTTGGGTTGAAACAGACTGTGCGGTAAAGTATCCATTTTGATAAATGCCGGATTGAAACGTGCCGACAACTGAAGTCCCTTGAGCGAAAGGACTATTGTCTAAGTAATATTGTGTAACAAGCCCAGCGCAATTAGAACATAAGACAGCTCCGTATGCTGAAGTAAGCAGAGGTGCGGGTGCATTAGGAAATACTGTAACATTGGGCCCATTGGCTGTGAAGGTTGCGCCATCGAGAGTACATGAAATCGAAGTGGTGTAAGCTCCGTTAATGGAGTAGTTCAGCGTATTGGAATTATTCAGCCCGTAATCTATTCCGTTGGTCTGAATCACGCAAGTCATACCGTCAAACGAAGGTGTAGTGTTCGTCGCTTGAACGCTTAATGGTCCGCATCCTTCGTTAGAGCTAAGGGTAAACGAAGGGAAGATTTGAAGAAGACTATCAGTGTTTACTGTGCAACCGAATTCGTTGGTTATGGTTCCGAAGAAATAACCACTTAGACTGCTTGTTCCAATATTCAAAGGATTGGTGTTTATGTTCAAGCTTGTGCCATTGAGAGTCCAGACAATTGAATTGTTCGCTGGTAAATTGTTTGCCGATATAAATCCAGCGTTGTAGCTCAAGGAGCTAGGTGTTGGGTTAGGAAATACAGTGATAACGGAATCGCTGAAAGTTGCGGAAACACTACCAATCGAACAAGTCATTTCAGGAGCGTAATTACCCGGGTCGTTGTAGTTCAATTGAGCCGTTATATTGAATGGAGTAATGGCCCCACCAATTCCGTCTGCAATGCTGCAAGTCATTCCGTTTAATGGATCTGTTGTGTTTGAAAGCACTGCCACCAATGGTCCGCAACCTTCTCCAACAACAACACTGTAATTCGGTTGAATGACAAGCAAAGGTTCACTTGTTGATTCGCAGCCGTTAACATCTGTGTAGGTTGCAGTGTAGTATCCATTGTCAAAAATTCCGTTTATAAAAGTTGAAATGGAGTTTGTTGAAGCATTCAAGTTGTTCCCGTCTAAGCTCCACGAAACGTTATAATCAAGACTGTTGTTAGTCGCGTTCACTAGGCCATATGAAGACGTTAGGATAGGTGAAGTTGGATTGCTAAACACGGTAATAACAGGGTCGCTGAATGTTCCGGAAATAACTCCAACTGAACAAGTCATTTCAGGAGCGAAGTTACCAGCGTCATTGTAATTTAATTGTACCGTTGAGTTGAACGGAATACTTGACCCTCCATTTCCGTTTGCAATGTTGCAAGTCATTCCAACTATAGGGTCAGTGGTATTGGAAAGCATTGCCACCAATGGCGCACAACCTTCTCCGGTAATAACACTATAATTAGGTTGAATAACTAATAAAGGCACTCCTGTAGTGATACATCCGTTTGCGTCTGTATAAGTTGCAGCGTAGTATCCATTGTCAAAAATTCCATTTATAAAAGTTGAAATGGAGTTCGATGATAAATTCAAATTATTCCCATCGAGGTTCCACGCAACGTTATAACCAAGACTGTTGTTTGTTGCATTCACTTGTCCGTATGTGGAAGATAGGGCTGGAGCAATAGGATGGCTGAACACAGTAATTGGATCAAGAGTATAGGTGCTGGAATAAATCCCGGAGTGACAGTATAAAGTGGGTTGATATATTCCCGGGTCGTTGAATGTAAAATCAATGGAAACATCTATTGGAGAATAGTCGAGTCCGGGTAAAAGAATTTCACATTGAATACCAGCCGGCATAGAGGTGTTATTCGTAATTGTTGTGCTAAGCGGAGAGCAACCGGAAGAAACTGATGTTGTGGCATTGATTTCTAGAACGAAATAATATCCTGTGTCGGAAGTGCAACCGAATTCGTTCGTGTAAACAGCTGAATAATTTCCGTTTTGAAAATTGTTATTGAAGTAGGTACTTATGCTTTGCGCTGATGAACTCACATTTAATGGTGCGCCATTCAAGAACCATTGAATGCTATTTCCAGTGTTATTTGTTGCCTGAATTGCATTTGCACTATAATTCAATACAGGAGTAGCTGGAATTGCATGTGACACGACAGGAAGATTATTCAAAGAATAGTAATTGTTCCCAAAAGCGCTGCAAACTTCAACCACAGTAAAGTTCTCAGGCGCTGTCATTGAGTAGGAATAAGGAGAGATAAAATAATTTCCTGTGACATTTGAATTTTCGAAATGACAATTTAAGGTTTGGCTTGAAACAGTTGTGTTTTCAAAAAGTACTTCGTTGGGTCCGCAGGTTGAATTTTGTGACGTTTGATAAGTTGGAATCACGAAATAAATAGAGTCGGAGTTACTGGTGCATCCGAATTCATTTGTGATTTGAACATGGTAAAAACCATCTCCCGTATATCCTTGCGCCGCGTCAATTGATTGTCCGGTATACTCGGTGGGCGTTTGGTTGAAAAACCAATGAAGTGTATTGGTTGAAACTGTTGAAATAAACAGATTTGGAAAGTTTAGATTGATGCTGCTAACAGCTGGGGAGCTATATACTGTAATAGGGGCTGCAGTGGCTGAAGAAACTTGCGAACCCTGAATTATAGTTAGTTCAATAGAATAAATGCTAGCGTCTGAATAGAGGTGTGTATAAAAGGGCGCGCAATAATTTAAAATTGTACCGTCGCCGAAATCAATAATGCATGAATCAAGAAGCGAGTATTGTGTTTGATTGTATGCAATTAAAGTATCTGAAAGGCATAAAGCACTGTTAGAAACATCTATAGCTGCAGTGTTATATTCGCAGCTGAAGTCGTCTGTATTCGCGGAAGGGTCAAAGTTGTTGGCAAATGGATCAGTGCAACCGAAGTATATGCAACTTTGGTCGCTGGTGTTCGCGAGAGGATTGAAATTGTCTGCATTCAAGTCTAGGCAACCATAAATAATACAACTTCCATTTTCAAGATTTGCTAGAGGGTTGAAATTCGAAGCGATTGGATTTGTGCAACCGGGTATAATGCAAATTGGATCAATTCCATTGCAATCTTCATCGATTCCGTTTCCACAGATTTCTATTGCACCTAAGTTTACCGTGGGATTGGAATCGTTGCAGTCTCCGAGAATACCTCCAGTAGTGGTGTAATTGATTCCTTGAGAGGAGCAAGCGCTAAGGGAAGAAAGGTAATATCCATCGTTATCAGCATCGAGGTAATAGGTAAGAAAAACAATCCCCTCATTAATAAGACCATTGCAGTTGTCGTCTATTGCATTGCAGATTTCGGGTGCTGCAGGGTTAATTGCAGCGTTTGAATTTATGCAGTCGGTATTATTTGAAACGTAACCTGCGCCTGGATTTGAGCATGAGCTTGTTGCTGAACCTGCACCGAAACCATCTGAATCGGTATCTATATAATAATTCACGAATGTCAGTTCGTCGTCAATTAAATTGTTACAGTTATCGTCAATAGCATTGCATATTTCTGTTGTCCCGGGTCTTATGGCTGCGTTTGTATTGTTGCAATCGGTGTTGTTTGTGACGTAACCTGCACCAGGGCTTGAACAAGAGTTTATCGCAGTTCCAGCGCCATACCCATCACCATCCGTGTCAATGTAATAATTAACGAAAGTTATTCCGTCATCAATAAGGGTGTTACAGTTGTCGTCAATTGAATTACAAATTTCACTAGCGTTGGGTCGAATGTTCGCGTTGTTATTGTTGCAGTCCAAATTGTTCGTAACGAAGTTGCCGAAAATAGGCGTGCATGAACTGGTTGGCGTTCCAGCACCGAATCCATCTTGATCGGTATCGATATAGTACTTCGCGAATACGAGGCCCTCGTTCACTTGACCATTACAATTATCGTCGACAAGGTTGCACAATTCGGCAGCACCTGGTTTTATAATAGCATTCGCATCGTTGCAATCACTGTTGTTTGTAACATATCCCGCTGGTGGAGAGCAGTCACTCAAACTTGCATTCGGATTTCCAAATCCATCACCGTCGCTGTCTGCGTAGTAAGTAAGGAATGTGATTCCTTCATTAATTTGACCGTTACAATTGTCATCAATGGTATTGCAAATTTCTGTTGCAGTTGGGCGAACGTTCGCATTGTTGTCGTTACAGTCTGTTGAGTTTGTAACGTAGCCCACCGAAACGTAGCAAGAAGATTGTGATATCAGAGGATTTCCGAATCCATCCACATCGGCATCTGCATAATACGTAATAGGCATAATACAACTTCCATCGTTAACAGTTGCAATACTAGAATAATTGCAGGCGGTGGGAATGGTGCAGCCATTCACAACACAGGATCCGTCATACCAAGTTGCATTTGCATTGTAATTGGAAGACGCTGAGTATATGCATCCCGGAATATCACAAGAGCCATCGTCAATATTAGCTGTTGCGAGGTAGTTATTAGCGAGTGGGTTTGTGCAGCCTGGAGTTTGTGCCGAAGTAAATAAGTTCATTCTTACCACGGGCATTTTAGCCATGAAGAAGAGCCCGTTGTTTTCGGGGTAGCGGACGAAACTCGTTTGATCAATTGCTGCTCCGCTGCGGCAAACTTTGAGTCCTTGAGATCCAACGGTGTTTCCAACCATTACAATATAAACGCTATCGGCGTACAATGTGAGTGGAGTAGGTAACTGAAGTGTAATTAATCTTTGTTGCCCTATTGCATTGATGTCCCATGCATTTACAGGATACACCACAGAAGTTGCTTGAAGATTTGTAAAATCGTTTTTGTAAATTGTAGCTTGAATGGTGGTTCCAATAGCGGTTCCTGGACCAACAGCAACTGCAATGGAGGTGCACTTTACTGTGTTGGATCTGCCTTCGAAAATATTTCCAACTTGATGAGTTTGCCCGGTGTATAGCGCGCTAGGGGTGAAGGCATCTTCCATTGGTCCTTCATCGCGGGCATATTCGTAATCCGTTATGTAGTAATCCAGCGTGTCTTTGTTGTTGCCAGGGGCTTCGTCGGTTTGTGTTTGATTGATTTGATAAGTAATTCTGTAATACCCTGTAGTAACGCTAGGTGTGAATCCGGTGGTTAGTGTATAAGTGGCTGTGGCACCGGCAACAACATTTGAGTTAGCTGTTGTCTGGTTGTACAGAGCGGTATTGGCCGCGTTAAGCACCTTCACGTTAAGATTAGAGGCCGTTTGTGTGGCACTTCCGATATTCGTTGCTTTTGCGTTGAATTTGAAAGGGACCAGCATCGTTTTTGGATAACGATCATAGGGTAAATCGTGAAAGTCGTTTGGAGGAACGGGAGTGGTATTTCCAAATGTGATGTACCGCGTATTATTAATGGAAAGATTGTTAATGCTAGGCTTGAAGACGGTAATGTCGTCAATGGCCCAGTGATAGTAGCTTCCGGAATATAAAAAACGAAGTTTAACATTTGCTTGTCCAATAGCCCCAGATGGAAATGTTGCCGATTTCCATTCTGCCGTAGCTCCAGGAAAATCAGATTGAGTAAGCATATCTATCCAAGTGGTTCCATTGTTAATGGAGTATTGAACTTTTATTGTAGAGCTGTAATTTCTGAATTGTTGCTGATAGGTGACCACGGCTCCGGTTACTCCGGTTAATGAAAAAGAGTTTGAAATGAGCCACGCAGTGTGAGGACCTGGGTCAGGACCAGTTCCGAATCCGCCGCATTGATTGTCGTTATCGTCCCAATAATTCGAATCGAAAATCATGAACCCATTGCCTTGGGAAACGGAATTGAAGGCAGAACTTCCCCCTGCACATGAACCTCGCGAGGTAATTGCATTGCTAGGAACAGTGCTAGGACCGCGGTATTCCCAAACGCCAATATTTGAAGTACTACCATTTGTCCAGGTGGTAGGAAGACCTCCAGAAAAATCCCAACTATACAAGGGAATGCCCAACACTTGCGCAAAGGATTGTATTTGCGAAGTGCAAATAAGACAAAGCGTAATAACGGCGCGGTTTAGCATACCCTCAAAAATAGGACATATCGATTAAACAAACAAGACTAATAAATCCTTTTTATTGAAGAGGTACTTGTTGAATAAGTTCAGCGAATACGGTCGGGATTGTTTTTCAGAAATGAGTCCCAACTTTTGTAATTCCCTTTTGCCGCAAGTGGCCCACTCGTCTGAAAATAGTGACAAACCGCAGCGGCTAAGCCGTCGGTAGCATCCATTTTCTTGGGCATGTCGGCCTGATTTATTTTTAAAATCTGTTGAAGCATAGCAGCAACCTGCTCCTTCGAAGCATTTCCGTTTCCTGTAATACTTTGTTTTATTTTTCTTGGAGCGTATTCTACAACGGAAAGTTTGTGACTGAGTGCGGCAGCAATAGCAACTCCCTGAGCTCTTCCTAATTTCAACATGGATTGAACATTTTTCCCGAAGAAAGGAGCTTCAATGGCTAGCTCATCAGGATGAAATTCTTCGATAATTTCAACACATCGCGTAAATATTTTTTCGAGCTTCAATGCGTGATCCGAGATCTTGTCCATGCGAACAATATCCATCGTGAGCAGTGTCATTTTTTTTTCTTCCACACGAATAACTCCGTAACCTAAAATGCTTGTTCCGGGGTCAATTCCTAAAATGATTCGTTCTTTTGTGCTCAAATGAATTTACTTTGAGTTTCAAAGGTAATCTGTTTCGTGAAAGACACTTCTTCCAAAATAACGATTGTTGTTCCCTTCCGGAATATCAGCGACGATTGTCGCTCGGTGGATAGCGCGCTTGTGGAATGCGTGCGCTCATTGCAACTTATTACTGAGTGTGTTGAAGAAGTTATTTTTGTGAATGACCATTCAACAGACGATTCTGAAAAACACCTCTTAGGATGCAGCATTCCGAACCTCCGAATATTAAATCTGGAAGGTGAATTCGAAGGAAAAAAAGCAGCTTTAGAATTAGGCGTGAAGGAGTCGAAAACAGAATATATCTGGACACTGGATGCTGATGTTGTGATTAGTCAGTTTTCATCAGAACGATTCAAAGAATTTGAACAAGGATTGGGGCAAGATCTTGTAATTATGCCGGTATACATGAACTCCGGAAATAGTCTTTTGGAACAACTGCAGACGAATGAATGGCGTTATTTGCAATTCATAACGTGGCTAAGTTCAGAGGTTAAACTGCCCATGATGTGCAACGGCGCAAATCTTATTTTTAAGCGACAATTGTTTATGGAAAACATAGAAGCACATCGATCTATTTCGAGCGGGGACGATATGTTTTTACTGAGTCGAGTTATGAAGATTGGTGGAGATACTTCCATGCGTTGGGAGAAGTTTGTTAGGGTAGAAATTTCAACAGTTAATTCATGGCGAGAGTCAATTAATCAGCGAATTCGTTGGGCCGGAAAAATCACGAAACTTCCTTCTTCAAAAGCCTCTGTTTTACACGTTCTTTTTGCTCTTATCAGTGCCATTCATGTTTTTGCCTTTATAGGGCTTTTTATACCTTCGTGGCATTTGGAAAGCGCAGCGTTTCTCTCTTTTAAAGTCCTCGCAGAAGTCGTCTGTATGTATGGTGTTTTTTCCAATCGAATGAAGATGAAAGAAGTTATGCTGGCTTTGCCGCAGATGTTTCTTTACCCTTTTTTCAGTCTTTTTATCTTTATAAGTAGTTTATTTTTCATTCCGAAATGGAAGGGGAGAAGAGTAAGTTTGAAGTAAGCATGGAACCAAATTCTTCATTTCAACGATTTACAAAAAACAAACTAGCAATGGGTGGTTTGTTCTTTATTCTATTGATGATTTTGGTGTCGGCTTTTGGATCGTTTATTCGCTTGGATAAAACTGAAAATGCAAATGATCAGAAATTAAGTCTTGCGCTTTGTAAACCTGGATTTAATGTGCAAGTTGTTGCATTGAAATCAGATGTGAAAGAGTGGTTTCCAATCTCGAAAAGTGAATCCATTGGCGACACACTTCGCGCAGAATTGTATGAGAAAAATGGGAGCGGGGAAATAAGGAAGTTCGCAACGAAAGATTTGTATGCGAATAGCGATGGCTTAGTTATTTCGAAAAAGAAATTCTGGTTAGGGACAGATAAATACGGAAGAGATGTGTTATCGCGATTAATGGCAGGAGCATCGGTTTCTTTATTGGTGGGCAGTATAGCAGTAATTATATCCTTGATATTGGGTGTAACGCTCGGTTTGTGGGCTGGCTATTTCAAGGGGTGGGTTGATGCATTAATATCGTATTTCATTCAAGTGGTTTGGGCCATACCCACGCTGCTGTTGGTTATGGCAATTTGTTTCGCCTTCGGAACAGGATTTTGGAAAGTCTTTGTAGCAGTTGGATTAACGATGTGGGTGGAAGTGGCCCGCATAACACGCGGGCAGGTCTTGGGTGTTCGAGAAAAGGAATATATTGAAGCCGCGAAGGCTATTGGAAATTCTTCTTCACGAATTATTTTCAAACATGTTTTGCCAAACGTTCTTTCACCAATCATTGTGATGTCTGCAGCTAACTTCGCTTCTGCTATTCTCATGGAGGCAGGTTTGAGTTTTTTAGGTTTAGGAGCACAAATTCCAACTCCGAGTTGGGGGAATATGATACGTGAGAGTTATTCTTATTTGACTACTGATATGGCATATTTGGCATTCTTACCGGGGGTTTGTATTATGCTTTTAGTACTTTCGTTTATGATGGTTGGAAATGGATTGCGCGATGCATTAGATGTTCGCGAGAATTGAAATTAAATATTGAAATGAAATTGAAATTTTTTGTTACGATTTTGTTTGTTGCGCAGGTTTTATTTTGCCTTGCACAGCCTTCCGCGTACCCTACCGGATTTGGTTTTACTCGCTCTGTGAGAGAAGCCGTCTTGAAAACAGACTCTCCTGTTTTTCTTTCCATGCAGCCATACATGCGAAACGATTTGCCACTTTCTAAAATGGAAGGCGAGTTGAAAGACAGTGTGAAGATTTACCACGACTTTGCCGCACTTGCGCTGCGCAAACACATTTTCGAATACCACGAGGGTGATGTTCACATTCGAATGAATTTTCTATACAACATTGCCGGAGGGAAAGATTTTACGGATACACTAAACTACCCTAGATCACATAGAATTATAACCAACACTAGAGGTCTCTGGGTACAGGCAGATTTTGGAGATAAGGTTTCTGTTGAAACGGGTTTCTATGAAAGTCAAGAGTATATGCCGAAGTACATGAAGAATTATGTTGATAGTTTAGGTGTTATTCCAGGATTTGGTCGCGATAAAGATTATACCGCCATTCGGGACGTTGTCGATTATTCTTCTTCATTTTCTAGAATAACGATTCAACCAAATCAAGCATTAAGATTCCATATGGGTTACGGAAAACATAAAATTGGAAACGGTTATCGTTCGTTGCTTTGGTCTGATGGGATGTATAATTATCCGTATGTTCAATTTGATGTTACAAAAGGAAAGGTTAGGTATTCACATGTTTGGAATGTGATGCAAAGTCTGGAGCGTTTGCCTTTAGGCGATACTCCTGAATCTACTTTTAGAAGAAAGGCAGGTAGTTTTTCTTATCTCAGTTGGAAGCCATCGACAAAAGTGGAACTTTCACTTTTTGAATCGGTAGTTTGGAACCGATACGATTCGAATGCAATGCCGCAGGCGCTTCCCGTTAATTTCTACTCTCCATTCATTGGAACCGGATTCACGCAGGCTAATTCAACTCGAAATAATTTCAATGTGGGTGTTGATGCGAGTGTGCGGCTCATGAAAAACATTGAAGTTTATGGTCAAGCTTATTCAGATGTGTTGGGCGATTATAAAAAGAATGGAGCGCTGCAATTGGGTGTTCAATCGTACAATTTGGGAGTAAAGAATTTCGATTTAGGGTTTGAGTATAACCGTGTTCAGAGCGATGTGTATTCTTTTTCGGCGCTGTATTCCGATGCAACACACATGAACCAAACAGTGGGACATCCGTTGAATAATATGTACGAATACGTTTTGCGTTCTCGTTACCGATACGGAAGATATTTTGCACGTGTGAAGTGGAATTACATTGTTCAAAACAGAATGGAAGAGCGAAACGACGAGCCCATGTGGATCAACAGAAATTTGAAACAATGGGATGTTGAATTGGGATACTGGATAAATCCTAAAACAAATTCCGAATTTATCATTTCCTTTTCCGACCGCATAGACGATCGGTCGAACGACTTGGTAAAACAGCATGCAACAATTCTAATGTTGGGAATTCGCACCGGTCTACATGCTGTTTATCGTGATTTTTGAATACATTTGAGTCAACCTAATCTAAACCAAAATTGAAAGATATTATCTTCGCTTTTCTAAGTGCGTTTGCCATTGTATTGGTGGCAACACCGCCCCTTATTAAAGTGGCGAAGATGAAGCATTTGGTCGATGAGCCGGGGCAAGACAGAAAACTGCATCACAAAAGTATTCCGACCCTTGGAGGAATTTTAATATTTGCAGCAACGATTATCTCTTATTGTTTATGGTTTCCTTCAAGAGAGGCTTGGGAGTTGGGAGCCAACTACAACCCACTGCAAGCGCTTAATGAATTCAAATATATTTTAGCTTCAATGTTTGCCTTATTCTTTATAGGATTGAAAGATGATATTGTTGGTGTTGATCCATTTAAAAAATTAATTGTTCATCTTTTTGTAGGCGTAACCCTTGTGGTCTTAGCAGATATTCGATTAACAGAATTTTGGGGACTTTTTGAAGTGGATAAATTGCCTTATTGGCTAAGTGTAGTGCTTTCCATTTTCATTTACATCGTAATCGTGAATGCGATAAATCTTATCGATGGAGTAGATGGATTGGCCGGTGGAATTGGTTTAATCGGTAGCGTAGCATTTACGCTTTGGTTTTATAAAACAGGCGACATGCCTCTAGCACTTTTGGCTGTAGGTCTGGCGGGGTCACTTTTTGGATTTTTGATTTTTAATTTCCAACCTGCGCGCATATTTATGGGGGATTCGGGATCTTTGATTATTGGAATTTGCATGTATGTTTTGGCAATGAAATTAATTGAATTTCCTCCATCGAAATTGTCTGCTGCCATGCAAATAGTTTCGAAGCCCATATTCGCTATGGCAATCTTGGCGTATCCGCTTATAGATACACTGAGGGTGTTCGCCATTCGAATTTTAGGTGGGAAGTCACCTTTTCTAGCCGACAAAAACCACATACATCATCGTTTGTTGGCCTTAGGTTTACAGCATTATCAAGTGTCTATTGCCTTGTATTGTTACACCTTATTCATCATAGGCACAACGTTCTTAATGCCTCCTCAAACACCAAACATTTCATTCTTGGCTGTTGGAAGCATTGCCGTTTTTTTAGCTTATGTGCCGTTTATGATTCCGAAGAAGAATCAATTGAAATAAGGAGTAGCGTATTGCTTCACTGCTTTTTCATCAATGCTATCGCCCGAAAGGATAATCAATCGTTCAATTACATTTCGAAACTCGCGAATATTCCCTGTCCAGTCATGCTGCTGAAGTGCTTTTAAAGCCGCTGGTACAATGTCTTTTTTTGGCTGTCCGTATTCATCTGCTATTTGCTGAAGGAAGTGCTCTGCCAAGAGTGGGAGGTCGTCTTTTCGTTCGTTCAATGAAGGAACTTTGATGACAATAACTGAAAGTCTGTGATACAAGTCTTCACGGAAATTACCAGCTGCAATCGCCTTTTTTAAGTCTTTGTTAGTAGCTGCTAAAATGCGAACATTTACCTTCATGTCTCTTTCACCGCCAACTCGTGTTATTTTATTTTCCTGAAGTGCTCGAAGTACTTTGGCTTGAGCAGAAAGTGACATGTCTCCAATTTCATCGAGAAAAAGGGTTCCGTTATCGGCCAATTCGAATTTTCCAGACTTTGTTTTAACTGCAGAAGTAAATGCGCCTTTTTCGTGCCCGAATAATTCGCTTTCAATAAGTTCAGATGGAATAGCCGCGCAATTCACTTCAATAAAAGCTTGCGCTGCTCTATTGCTTTTTTCATGAAGCTGACGAGCAACTAGCTCTTTTCCGCAACCATTTCCGCCAGTAATAAGAACGCGCGCATCGGTTGGAGCAACTGTATCGATCATTTTAATGATTTCCAAAATAGACTTGCTTTGTCCGATAATGTTCGAGCCATTGACTTTGTTGAGCTTCTTTTTGAGCGTTTTCGTTTCTTTTATGAGAGCGTCGTGCTTGTTGGCATTTCGAGTTGAAACAAGCACGCGATTAAGATCTAACGGTTTTTGAATGAAGTCGTAAGCTCCTCGTTTAATCGCTTCTACAGCGGTATCAATGGTTCCGTGTCCGGTAATCATAACAACGGGAACTTGTATATCTTCCTTTTTCAATTCAGATAAAAAATCTAACCCGTCAAGTTTTGGCATTTTAATGTCACAAAAGATTAAATCGAAAGATTCTTTAAGTACCATTTTCAACGCGGTTTCTCCGTCTGGCGCCTCAGAAATGCTGAATCCTTCGTACTCCAGGACTTCTTTTAATGCGCTGCGGATTGCAGCTTCATCGTCGACGATTAAAATTTTTGACATGTTTAAGGCTTTTAGCAAAAGTAGCGCAAAGCGTTGATAAGTTTCTTTCGGAAAGTTGAAGTTTTGAAGGGGTGTTCAATCCTGTAAAAGTATCTTTGCGAAGTGAGTCAAAGAGATTTTTTAAGTGAGTTGAACGACGCTCAGCGTGCAGCAGCTCGACACATTTCAGGTCCATTAATGGTTATTGCAGGAGCGGGTTCCGGAAAGACACGTGTCTTAACTTACCGTATTGCGCATATGATACAGAACGGTATTGATCCGTTCAGTATTCTTTCGCTAACCTTTACCAACAAGGCTGCACGTGAAATGAAGGATCGTATTGCTAACCTCATGGGCCAGGACAACGCGCGCAACATTTGGATGGGAACTTTCCACAGCGTCTTCGCGCGTATTCTTCGATCGGAAGCCGATCGAATTGGATATCCGAGAAACTTCAGCATCTACGATTCAGCAGATAGCAAGAGCCTAATTAAAGATATTTTAAAGGAAATGTCGCTCGACGACAAGATCTACAAACCAGGAATTGTTCAGAATCGAATTTCTTCCTGCAAGAATAATTTAATTGCCGCGGCCGATTACCCTGAACAAGTGGAATTGGTTTCAGATGATCATGCCGCAAAACGCCCTAAGATGGCAGAGGTTTATAAAAAGTACGACCAGCGCTTGTTTCAATCCGGGGCCATGGACTTTGACGACTTGCTCTTCAAAACGAATATTTTGTTCAGAGACCATGCAGATGTGCTTCACCGCTATCAGCATAAGTTTCAGTTCATCATGGTAGATGAGTATCAAGATACGAATTTTTCTCAGTATTTAATCGTGAAACAACTCGCAGCGGTAAATGAAAATTTATGTGTTGTTGGAGACGACGCGCAAAGCATTTACGCCTTCCGCGGAGCCAATATTCAGAACATTCTGAATTTTAGAAAAGACTATCCCGATTATTCGTTGTATAAATTGGAGCAGAACTACCGCTCGACGAAAGTCATTGTTGAGGCAGCGAATTCAATCATTGGAAACAATAAGAATCAGATTAAGAAAAACGTTTGGACAGCCAATGACGAAGGAAGTAAAATCCGTCTTCATCAAGCTCCAACCGACAATGAAGAAGGAATGTTCGTGGCGAACACCATTTTCAAATTGCAAAAGGAAGACGGAGGAACTTACCACGACTTCGCAATTCTTTACCGCACGAACGCGCAATCGCGCGCAATGGAGGAAGCCCTTCGCAAATTAAATATTCCCTACAAAATTTACGGTGGATTAAGTTTCTACCAGCGTAAAGAGATTAAAGATTTGTTGGCCTACTTCCGACTTACCGCGAATCACAAAGACGAAGAGGCTTTGAAGCGCGTGATTAATTATCCTGCAAGAGGCATCGGAAAAACGACACTTGAGAAATTGATCGTTGGAGCATCTGAGCGAGAGATTAGTATCTGGGAAATGATTGCCCGCTGCTTTGAAGTTGGTATATCTGGAGCCACTGCGAACAAGCTGAATGAATTCGTTACCATGATTCAAAGCTTTGCAACAGAGCTAACCACGAAGCCGGCTTACGACTTGGGTATGCACATTGCTGCGGCCTCGGGTTTATTGGTTGAAGTCAACGCTGATCGCACGCCTGAAGGGGTTGCTCGTGTAGAAAATCTTCAAGAATTATTGGCCGGATTGAAAGAGTTTTCCGAACGTGAATTGGAAGACAGTTCTATTCCTTCGTTGTCAGATTTCTTGATAGATGTAGCGTTGCTCACAGATACGGTAAGCACAGATGTAGACGAATCGAAATGCGTTTCGCTCATGACCATTCACTCAGCGAAAGGATTGGAATTTCCGAATGTATTTATAGTTGGAATGGAAGAAAATCTCTTCCCATCACAAATGTCTTTGAACGCCCGCGAAGACTTGGAAGAAGAGCGAAGGCTCTTTTATGTAGCCCTCACCCGTGCTGAAAAAAGAGCAATTCTCTCTTACGCGAATTCAAGATTCAAATGGGGACAATTCACCTACTGCGAGCCTTCGCGTTTTATTCAAGAGATCGACGAGAAATTTTTGGAAGCGACTTCGGGAAAGAAATCTCCTTCACCTTCGAAATCATTCGATTTTGGTGAAGAGCGGGGAAAATTCAGCGGAGGAATAAACAAGCTTCCGCTTCAGGAAAGACCGAAGTCTTCTTCTCCGCCAGCGCCGCCCATGCCACCCCAAATCGATACCACTAAGTTAAAGAAAGTGGATATGAATGCACCTGTTCCGCTTCCTGCAGGAGACTGGGCTTTGCCGCATGAAATTCAAGTTGGAGTTGAAGTTCAACATGAAAAATTCGGGAAAGGGAAAGTCATTAATGTAGAAGGTGAAAACCCGAATGAAAAGGCTACCGTTTTCTTTCCTTCGGAAGGACAAAAGCAACTGTTGTTGAAATTCGCGAAGTTGAAAATTGTAGGCGCTTAATTGTAGTGTATATTTGTTAGACCTCATTTAAATTTATTATGAATCCTCACCGCTTTCAGAAGCCAGATGTTGTTGTGCCGTTAGAGATGAATAGCGCACGTCCTGAAATTACGTTACCTGAATATGGTAGAAATATTCAGAAGATGGTGCAGTACTCTTTAAGTCTTGAAGACCGCGATGAACGCGCACGTTGTTGCAAGGCCATTATTTCTGTAATGGGACAGTTGTTTCCTTACCTGCGTGACATGGAAGATTTCAATCACAAACTTTGGGATCACTTGCACATAATGAGCGACTTTCGCTTAGACGTGGACTCTCCTTATCCGAAACCAGAACCGTCTCAGTTTGTTGTTAAACCAAATCGTATTGCATATCCTCAGGAAACCGTGAAATTTGGTCACTATGGCAGATATGTAGAGAAGATGATAGATAAGTGCGTTGCC
>CAMDFE010000002.1 GCA_945897395.1 Chryseobacterium gleum
CCATAAACTTCCAACTAATCCTGCCCCAACAACGGCAACGTTTTTCTTGTTCATCTTAGATAGCATTTAATGCATTTGTTAAATCTTCAATCAAGTCTTCTGCGTCTTCAATTCCAACACTCAATCTCAGCAACGAATCTGTGATTCCGCTTTTTTCTCTTTCTGCTTTTGGAATTGAAGCGTGCGTCATTGAGGCCGGGTGACCAAGTAATGATTCAACTCCACCGAGTGATTCGGCTAAGGAGAATACACGAACGTTCTGTGCAAGTATTGAAGCGTCTTCGAAACGATCTCCTTTCAAGCTGAAGGAAATCATTCCACCGAAATCGCGCATTTGCTTTTTCGCTACTTCATGATTCGGATGCGAAGGGAAACCAGGCCAGTAAACCTTTTCAACCTTTGGGTGATTGGCAAGGAAGTTCGCCACAATAACACCGTTTGCACAATGTCTTTCCATACGAACATGCAATGTTTTCAATCCGCGCAATACCAAGAAGCTGTCTTGTGGACCGGGCGTGGCACCGCATGAATTCGCAATGAATGCCAATTGCTCATATAGATTGTCGTCGTTGGTGCATAAAGCGCCCATCACGACGTCGCTGTGTCCGTTCAAATATTTCGTTGCGCTGTGCATAACAATATCCGCGTTCATGTCTAACGGATTTTGAAGGTATGGCGAAGCGAAAGTGTTGTCAATGACAGAAATCAAATTGTGTTTTTTTGCCAACGTCACGCACTTTTCGATGTCAATGATTTTCATCATCGGATTCGTTGGTGTTTCCACCCACAACATTTTCGTTTTTGCGTTTATCGTTTTTTCAAGCAAATCGAAATCGTGCATGTCTATGAAGTGAAAAACGATTCCATATTTTGCAAAAACTTTGGTGAACATACGGTAGCTTCCGCCGTATAAATCGTCGGTTGCAATGACTTCATCGCCGGGAACAAGTAATTTGATGATAGCATCTGCAGCACCCATTCCGCTAGAGAAACACAATCCGTGTTTTGCGTTTTCTAACTCAGCCAAACAACGTTCCAGAGCGACACGCGTCGGGTTTTTCCCACGCGCATAGGCATAGCCTTTGTGAACTCCTGGAGATTCCTGAACGTAAGTTGAAGTCTGATAAATAGGAGTCATGATGGCTCCTGTAGTTGGATCGGGCTCTTGTCCCGCGTGAATGGCTTTGGTTCCGAAACGCATGGTAAATTTTTTCGCAATTTACACCTAAGCGCTCACAAACAAGCAGAACTATTTACACGTTCTTTTCAATATACTTGATGATTTGTCCTGCTATATCCACACCCGTTGCTATTTCAATTCCTTCCAGACCTGGTGAAGAGTTTACTTCAATAATTAATGGACCTCTCTCGCTGCGGAGCATGTCTACTCCAGCAATACCAAGTTTCATGGCAATGGCAGCTTTAATAGCAGCAATCTCTTCTTCAAGGGTAAGCTCAACGACTTTCGCAGTGCCGCCTCTATGAAGATTGCTTCTGAATTCCCCTTCCTTTGCTGTGCGTACCATGGCACCAACAACATGTCCGTCTACTACAAAAGCACGAATGTCTTCTCCGCGAGATTCTTTAATGAATTCTTGAACGATTACACGTGCCTTTAAACCGTTGAACGCTTCGATTACAGAAACCGCTGCTTTTTTGTTTTCAGCAAGAACAACGCCTAATCCTTGCGTGCCTTCGAGAAGTTTAATAATTACCGGTGCTCCGCCGACTTCTCTCAATGTGCGTTCAACGTCTTTAGAATAGTTGGTGAATACTGTTTTTGGAAGGCCTAAACCCGCGCGTGATAATATTTGTAAACTGCGCAGTTTGTCGCGCGAACGAACCAAGGCTTGAGATTCCACCGCAGTGAATACGTTCATCATTTCAAATTGACGAACCACTGCCGTTCCATAAAAAGTAACGGAAGCTCCAATACGAGGAATAACAGCATGCACGCCAGTTATTTCTTCACCGCGGTAAAGAACTTTTGGTTTTTTCTTTTCAATCACTAAGTCGCATTTGGAGTGATCGATTACGCGAATTTCGTGGCCTCTTTTCTGAGCGGCCTCGACCAAACGCATGGTGCTGTATAGCTTAACGTTTCTAGAAAGTACAACTAAGTTCATGATGGAATTGTGTAGGGCAAATTAACGACTAATCTCTATTCAAATTGTTAAGTAAATGTAATTTCTTATACAAAGAGAGATTTGTTTTGAGCGAGGATATTTGGGGAGTTTACGTGTTGTGAGGCGTAGTTCGAGGCACCTTGAGACCAGGTGTGATATTCGTTAGGATCGAGATTCACGAAGAAATCGAGACATTTTGTAAGGGTGGTTGAATTGAGCGATGAAGATTTCCCTGCGAATTCTTCTTCTAAATTTTTCCAAGGTGTGCAGTCAGATATAACTACCGGGGTCCCATAAGAAAGCGCCTCTGCAATGGCGTGTCCGTAATTTTCACCCCGCGAAGGCAGGAAAAACAGGTGCGCTTTTTCGTAAAACGCTCTCAATTCATCTTGAGCCTTATGTCCGTGTAACGTTATCAGAATGGAATTACTCAGAGTTGCCAATAACTGAATGTATTTAACGAGTTCTACATTTTCTTCCAAGCCAACAATGTCCCAATGTACCGGTATCTGCGGTTTCCAATTGGCAATTGTCTCTATTGCTTCGTAATATCCTTTTTCAGGACTTATTCTTCCAACGGTTAGTATTCTGAAAGGTGATGACATTTCCTTCGCTCTCGAGGTTACGGTTGCGTTCGAAATATTCGGTGCAATTCGAATGTTTCCTTTCGGAAATTTTTGAAGTATTTCTTCTTTTTCTATTTCGCTTGTCGCGTGCCAGGTAATATTCGAATAAAGTTTATTGATTTGAGTCAATAATAGAAACAACTTTTTCTTGAATCCTTTTTGTTTGAAGGCTGCAGGCTTCAACATTCCGCGTGGTGCGAGAAAAACTCGTGCACTCAAACCGTTCTTACGACAAACCTTTAGAGGAAGCAGCGTAAACTTTGGAGACCACATGGAATTCAAGTAAATTCTTTCGGGATTTATTTCAGCATAAATTTTTAAAATAAAATTTTCAGTCAAGGAATTTTCATTCAAATAATAGACTTGAATGTTTTCTTTAAAACTGGTTTTCCAACTGTTTGAAAGGACACCGGAATATGGAGTTGAGCTGTTTAAATCAGTATCTCTGGTGATGACGTAAAAGCTGTCGCTACTATACTTCATCATGGAAATCAACGATTGAATGGGTCCGCCCGCTTGCGATCCGGGATAAAACCAATCGGTGAATACCAGTATTTTCATGCTTCGAATATAATGCGATTGTTTTTCATCCAATGCCCTAAAACCGAAAGGTGCCAGAAGGAAATAAATGATTTTTCCTCATTGCCTAGAATGAATTTATTCCAAGACTTTCGTAGCACTTTTTCGTTTATAACGTCTTGCTTATAGAGTTCATTGAATCCCTCCTCCGTGAATTCACGCAATTCATTTTTCATCCATACACTCCACGGCAAAGTGAATCCCATTTTCTTTCTGTTTACCACTTCGTGTGGAAGCAGATCGGCAAAAGTTTCAGTAAGAAATTTTTTGGCTGAAGTGGGATTCTTCAAATTCGTTGAAAGATGTGTTGCTAATTCAACCACCTGATGATCTAGAAAAGGCACGCGTATTTCAAGGGAATGCGCCATGCTCATTTGATCGCTGTCGCGAAGCAATACATGTTGCATGTATGATTCTATTTCTGCTGCTGAAACGCGATTCAGCAGCGGATATTTTTTTTCAAAAATGAAATTGAAATTGTTTTCAATTTCGAAGTGCTTGGTTGTTCGAGTAATCAACTCATTTGTCTTCCAAACATTTCTTACTAATGGAAAAGCTGAAGCTAAATTGGCTTTTGGCAAGCCCAATAGTTCTGCTTTTTTGCGAAGTGATCGGCTAGAAGAAATCGAATTCAACAAGGCCGATGCTGATTTCCTTAGCGGATAAGACAGCCTCAACAAAAATGATTTTTCAATGCTTTGCATGTATTGGAAAACAGGATAACCCGCGAACAATTCATCGCCGCCGAGTCCCGAGATAGCGACTGTTATTCCCGCTTCCTTCGCAGCTTTCGAAACAGCATATGTATTCGGTCCGTCGCCGCTCGGAAAGTCTATGGCGGCTATTGCAGCGGGAATGTCTTTCAGAAAAGCATTCGCGCTGAGATTTATTTCGTGATGTTGTGTGTTGAATTTTTTTGCAACGAGCTGCGCATATTTTCGCTCATCAAATGCCTCTTCTTCAAATGAAATTTGAAACGTATTTATTTTTTCACTTTGAACTTCACTCATTAATCCAACAAGCAAAGAGGAATCAAGCCCCCCACTCAAGAATGCTCCGAACGGAACGTCAGCACGCATGTGTTGTGCAACAGATTCACGTAGGGTGGTACGTAATAATTTTTCACTACTTTTTTTATCTGATAGTTCGTAGGATGTATCATCCAATAATCGATAATAGCAATGCTTGGTTGTTTCGTTTTTGTTGAAATGCAAGTAATGTCCGGCCTCGAGTAATTGAACATTTTCAATCAATGTGTTCGGTGCACAAACCGTTTGTGTTTCAATGTATTCCTCTAGAGCACTGCGATTTAGTTTTCTAGGAACGGCGTCGCTAGCGAGCAAGGCGCGTAATTCGGAGGCGATGAAATACACGTCATTCTGCATTGAATAATACAAGGGCTTCATGCCGTAGCGATCGCGAACAACAAAGGTTTCAGCGGTTTCAATGTTGTGAAGGATGAATGCGAACATGCCTTTCAATTTTGAAAGACATTCAATTCCATATTTTTGAAACAGTTCAAGAATTACTTCGGTATCGCTTTCGGTTTGAAAGGAAACGCCTTGAAGTTCGTTCGCTTTCAATTCAACATAATTGTAAATCTCACCGTTGAATGCGATGACCCATTTTTTGTTGAATGAAAGCATGGGTTGGTTTGCAGAGTTTTCAGTGTCAATGATCGAAAGACGTCTATGACCTAAACCAATATTTTGATTCGTATAAACGCCATCGGCATCGGGTCCGCGATGGGCCATTGCAGCATTCATACGCTCGAGTGTTTCTCGAACGCGATGCGTTTCTTTCGGATGAATAATGGCACTTATTCCGCACATGATTGCTCGAGCATTTTAGTGAACTGATTTACCCAATAATCGGAAGAAAATTTCAAAGCTATTTCGGAACTTTGATTGCCCATTGCTTGAAGCGTATCGAGTGGTGTGTTGAATATTTTCAAAAGTTGAAGTTTCAAATCGTCTTTTGAATGCGGATTGAAAGTATAGCCGTTCTGTCCTTCCAACAATAAATCTTGCTTGGCTCCAATGGCGTTTGATAGCAGCAAAGGTTTTCCCATAGAGGCCATTTCATGAACTACGACTCCCCATGGCTCATAAAGGCTGGGAAGGACAAATGCACTAGCGTTTTCAAGTTTGACACTTAATTCTTTCGGCTGAATGAATCCATGATGAACGATGGCTTCGTTTTCAATTCGTGAAGAAAACAATTCTCCTGTTCCAGCTATGTTCAATTTCCAACTCGAACGTTCATTCGGTGGTATAGATAGAAAAGTTTCGCACAGAAAGTTTAAATTTTTACTTGGAATATATCGGGCTACGCACCACAATTCTTTCTTTTCAGAAAGCGGCATTTTTTTGATGCGGAAAACATCTTCGCATGTGTAAAAACCATTCAAAATATTTTTGAAGGAAAAGCCTAATTTTTGCGCTGTTTTCATTTGTGCATTTCCTGGAATGAATGCGAAATGAAACAACTTTTTATATTTCAATTTGAAATAAAAACTGCCGAATACAAACTTCAAATTGTTTTGCCAAATGGTATCGAAAGCCAATGCTGTTCGCTTATTCAAAGCCTTTATCCATTCAATGTATTCGCTGTCACTCCAACCGCTGCATAGAATGAATTGGGGTTTGAATGAAAGAATTTCACCGAAAGTAATTTCTGCTTTTGAAACAGATTGAATGTTCGAATGAAATTGGAATTGAAACGGAGCTTCAGCATTTAACGGATAGCTTACAAGTAAAATTTCATGACTAAGCGCAAGCTTATTGATGCATTCAACGGTATAACCGGCTAATTCCCGATATAGAATTAGAATTCTCATGCAGCGGCTTCAAGCTTAACTTTGGCTTCTTCTTGCGCAGCGCGTTCAATCTTGTTGTCCTTTGCCAAATAGAAATACATCCACAAGAAAAATGGGAATCCATTTAAAAAATAGTGTCCTTGTCGAGCAAGGTAAAGAATAATGATTAGCGCAATTCCATTCGACATGACCCAATGTTCTTCTGAAGCCGCCCGCTGTTTGAAAATCCAACATTTGAATAGAATGAAAAACATGACAAATAAACCGTAGATACCTGTTTCAGACATGAGACGAAGAGCCATAGAATTTGCATCCATCTTGTTGAATTCAATGTCTACTGCTCCCGTTAGTTTGGTCAGGGAGTATTTATCGAATGCAATGGGGTGCGAGCCGAGACCCGTTCCGAAAAGCGGATGACGTTTGAAGTTTTCAAGCGCGATTTGATAGTTGTTGTACAATACGAAACTCGATCCATGAATGTCGTAACTCTTGTAGTTCTTCGTTTCAAACATGGTGAATGTTCCGTCCCAACGATCGGTAAATTCAGGTACGTTATTGTAGGCGTAATCGAAAGAAAAAATGAAAAGAGGAACGAAGATGATGGAATATTTGACAACACCAAGGTTGAGCAGAAAAAGAACAATGGCTACGAAAATACCAATGATTCCAAGACTGGAATAGGTAAGCAAGTAGGCAACAATAATTACCAATCCATGCCAACGTTTTAGAAAAAGTGTCTTACGAGCAATAGTATTGTATAAAGAAACAAAAAAAGCCGGAGAAATAACCGCTGCGAAATAGGAAGGCTCAGAGAATACAGAATTCAAACGCAGTCCAATTCCACCTTCCGTTAAACTCCATTTGTTAAATAGCCAATTGTAATTGTAGCCAGGTGTGAAACCAACGAAATACGAAATCAATTGGAAAATCCCGATGAACGAGACAATGAGAGAGCCAACCATGTAGTATTTGAAAAGCTCTTTCAGCTTGAAGTCGAAAACCTGAATAACATAGTGGTAGAATAGGACCGATGCGAAAAATCCTATGAAGATTTTAGTAAACATGGTGGACGTGTTTTCTCCGATTGCAACATAAACAATTCCTGAAATGAGTAATGGGAAAAAAAGTAAAACAGGCCAACGTGGTAATCAGAATTTGGTAAAGAAAATAGGGAATAAAATCACAAAAGCCAGGTAACTCACATAGGCCTCGAAGGGCTCCTTAAAAAAAACGTACGACGAAATGAAGATGGTAATGAAAATGGATATAACTGTAAACCATCTAAACATCTTCTTGGGCTATTTCGGTTCTGGGTTGCGGTTGTGCGTATTTGTCTTTTAGGCGTATGAACGCATTTTCAAAAATATGATAACTTAACGAAGATACGGCCACCGTGAGTAAGAATGAAATGCCATACAGGAGCATATGCTGCGGTTTAGAAATATCGTTATCTAATCCAATGTATTTGTCCAGGAAATGTATGGTGAAAACAATGCACATTACATGAAACATATAGAAACCATATGAGATTCTTCCAAGGTATTGCAAAGTGCTATTCTCAAATCTAAGCAGTGATTTTTCGTTGCTAGCAACGTTCAAAATAATAACCAAGAATGAAATGGAAAAGAGCAAATGCAAAATGTCTTCAAATGCTGTAGGGGTGAAATAAATTAGAATAGGTAGTATTACCACCGATGTAATTTGCGAAATAGGCCTGTAAACAATGCGGAGTATTTTCTCCTTGTTGCTGAAAAGAACATAGGCTCCAAGTCCTCCTAAAGCCATGCATTCAAGTTTCGACATGGCTAGAAATTTCTTGAGAACCACGAGAGCATCAAGTTTTACAAAAGGCGCAGAAAGAAGTATTAATCCTTTTAAAGCGATGATTATACTTGTAATCCAAAGAATGGATTTGAGTACATTTTTACTTTTTCGAATAAGTAAGGGCCATAAGAGATAGAACTGTTCCTCCACTCCAATTGACCAGGATTGGCCTATGTTTGGAACTGCAGTGGTATAGATGGAAAACGCTAGGTTGGGCATGAAGAAAGCGTACAGCAAAAGATTTCCCCAGAAATTTTGCTGAAAGAAAATGTCTTGACCTGGAACCGCAAAAAAATCGAGGTAAGGAAGGATAAAGAACCCGAGAATAAAGATTAAATAATACAGAGGCCAAATTCGAAGAGCTCTTCGTAAATAGAATTTCTTAATCGCAATTGAATTGTTTTGTTCTTTTTCTTTTAGAAGCAAAAATGTAATGAGAAATCCACTGAGCACAAAAAAGAAGACCACTCCCAAGGCACTGCTGTATGCGATAAGTGGAGAGAGCGGGTCAATTTCTTTCGACATCACCGATTGAAAAACGGTGAACTTGGTTATTCGTTCTTCAGGATCGATCCAATGGGTCCCGAAACCTGTGAATTTTTTAATTAATTCAACGTGCGTGAAGAAGACCGCTAAAGCAGCAAAAAATCTTAAACTATCAAGTCCTTTGAAATACTCCTTCTTCACTAAAAAAATCTTTGTGGTGAAATTAAGACTTTTCAAGGACGCGTTGAAAAATATCTATAGTTTCGGCGTTTATTCGGGACCAAGTGAATTTCGACTTGATTTTATGAATTGAATGTGTAGACAACAGAAGAACTTCATCTTGACTTAATGCCAAAGCCTGTTGGATTGACTTGCTTATGGCTTTAACACTTTTCGGTTCAAAGAGAAACCCATTGTTGTTGTCTACAAGTTCTTCCACAGCACCAACCCTGGTAGCTAATGGAATGAGTCCTCTACTCATTCCTTCCAACAACACATTCGGCATGCCTTCTGAATGAGATGGAGCAATGATAAAAGTATGTTCGTCGACAATTTTATTTAACTCATTCACGTCTTTCACTTCACCATAATAATGAACGTTATTGCGCTTAATTTTTTTGGAAGTAGGAATTGCGCCTACGAAAGAAATTTCTAATTCTGGCATGGAATCCACTACCTGCATGAGCTCTTCAATTCCCTTTCTTCGCTCATACCGTCCTACAAAAAGAAACTTTGAATTAGTGGGGAGATTTCTTTTCGAAAGGAGGGTGTTGTCACTGACAGCGCCAGGAATGACAAGTATTTTCGAATCTGGAATCCCAATTTTCTGCAAGATAGAAGTTATTTTCCCACCGTAAGAAATGCTATAGTCTGCATGTTTTAAATTCCATTTCACAGGTGACTTCAACAAGTATGATTTCAATCGCTCCGCAAAAGAAGCAGGTGCTTGAAACATTTCCAATCCATGAAAATTTACCAAGATTGCTCCTGTTTTGATCTTGCCTTTTTTCTTTTGTTGCAATAGGTCCCAACCACTGAATCCCTTCACATAAATTAAATCGAACGATGAGAATTTCTCTTTGAGTAACGATGTTATTACGCAAGAATATTGATAAGACTCTTTGATGTAATGTCCGGGCATTCCGCTTGACGAGGGAAATCTGAGCGTGTGAACGGTTAAGTGTTCTGCATTTTCGAAGTGCGCTTTGACTTCTTCATTTTTCGGAAGAGAACCTTTTTCATTGATGCAATGAACGAGCGTTACGTTATTTCCTGCCTTTAATAATTCATTACACAAATTGAAACTGTGCCGCTGCATGCCACCAGTGACGTAGGGTGTAATGCCATCGGTTAGCAAGCAAATATTCATTGTGCTGAATTTATTTGCTGAATAACTTTTTGCGCATTGGCTCTCCAAGTATGCTTTTCGAAAACTTTTTGTTGGAAGGTTCGCGCTTTTATTTTGAGTGCATCGACATCTGTTATTGCCGCAAGTAGCGCATCTTGAAATGCGCTGTCATTGTTTTCAAACAATAGCCCTTCTTTGTTTGACATAACATCGGAAACCCCAGCCTCATTGACTGCGAGAATTGTTTTTCCGAAAGCGCCGTATTCGAACAATTTTACCGGAGAACAATACCATTCAGTGTTGGGTAATGTTAAAATATCCATTGCTGAAATGTAATTGTAAATGTCTTCTTTTGGAACAGATCCGGTGAAGTGAACACGCGAAGAAATTCCAAGCTCACTGGCGAGTTTTTTCAATGCTGGAATAAGATATCCGTCTCCAACAATTAAAATGGAAATGTCTGTGTAATTCAATTTTGCAACTCCTCGAATCAGTCGGTCAACGCCGTGATATGGGAAAATTGATCCTACAAATCCAATGACAGATACTTCTGAAAGATTGTACTTTTTATTGATCTCTGCAACGCGCGATTCTTTGATTTGAATTTCTTGCTTTTCTATGGCATTCGGAATTACAACGCAATTGTTTGCGTTGAGCTTATAGCGTTGAATGAGGTATGTTTGAAGTGAGCTGGTGACGGGCAGAACGAGGTGGGCTGATTGAAGTAAATTTTTGAGCTTGTTTTTCCCCAGTGAAGCAATTAGCGAATGCGCTTTCTCGAAGGATTTTACTTCTTCCTCGAAAGGTGCGTTAATCTCAACAATGTGTTTTATGTTGAAATTGGAAAGAACCTCCACACTGCCATTACTCATCCAGGCAGAGCGCTCATAAACAATATCTGGCTGAATGGATTGAATGGCAAATTGTAGTTCTTTCGCAGCGTATTTATCGAATCGAATTTGCTGAATTTCTTTGAGTGTTCTCCACAGAATTTTCGGAACGACGAGTTTCGCTAATGATTTTAAATCGAACGAATAATCATTTTTTACAGCCGAAGCCTGTGCTTTTCCCATCACCAAAACGTCAACAGTATGTCCATCTTCTTGAAATCCGTGTATCATGCCCCGCATATGACTCCCGTAACCTGTTGGAGCTTCGAGATACAAAGTTGGATGCGGAGAGTAGAACAGGATTTTCATGAATTATAGAATGGTTTTCATGTGTTCTAATATTTCACAAACGCGGCTGGCGAGTGAATTTTTTTCATTCGCTTCTTGATTGAAATCATTGGGGTTTGAAGCTTTGTTTTTAAGTAGCGATTGGAAGAAAATTTCCCAAGACGTTCCTCTGTTTTCTTCTTCAATGCTCTTCAATACTTCGCCGCTAGCGCCAAGGTACAGATAGGGTGTTCCTAAGGTTTGGTATTCGAAATATTTTGTGGTGAAGAAATCCTTGTTGTGATCTGCGAGAAGAATCATACACCAATGAGCTTGCGCAATGCGGTCTTCAATTTTTTTTCCAATGGAATCGGAGATGCGCACACAGGGATGATGCTTAAAAATTGCTTTTATTTTATTGAAACTCGAGGAGTGAAAGTTTATGTTCAGGCGCTCGTAAAGTGCTGGATCGAACTCACGAAGTTTGGTTAGGTCTTTCGCAAGTTGCTCTAGATAAGGCTCTGTGTCCAGATAAATTTCGCCTCCGTATTCAATGATAATTTCTGTGGAAGAGAACCCGAATGATTGTTCGGTTAGTCTTGGTTCTGAATGAAAATGCTTCAGGTGAAAGATTTTTGTATTTTTAGAAGGAATGAGATTCAGCGAAGAAAAGTGTTCCAATATCTGCATAGCAGGCGCTGAAAGAACGTCGGCACATTGAATTACGCTTTCGGCTTTTTTCTCTTCTTCTTTCTTTTTCTCGGGACTTAAAAATGGCATGCCGTAGTTCCGAGCATTCAGCCAAGGATCGCGAAAATCGGCCCAGTATTTTATAGCAGGATGTTCCTTTTTCCATTCGGCAACTACGCTTAGCATGTCCCAAGGGGCGCCAGTTGCGAACACCCATTCAATCGGATGTTTTTTTGCGAGTTCGTTCAACTTGGGAACAAGATGTGTTTCCCAACCGAGGCTTATATCGTAGGGTGTGCCTTTGTATTTTTTTTTGACTGCGTTAAGCGCTTTTCTGTATTGAAGTTTTTCGAAAAAGTTCGACGGTTGTGTGAGTAGAATTTGAGGATAAACTCGTGGCAGTGCATGCACGAAGATGTCCCTGCTGTTCACCTCTTCGCTCCAAACAGATTTGTCAGTGTCGCTTAGTGCTTCGGCTTTAATGACATGAACAATGCAATGTTGTTCTGCGAATTCTTTGGCTAATTTTCCCCAACGTCTTCCTCCAATTCCTTTGTTAGGAGGGAAGTCATAATTGACGAGTATGATATGTTTTTTAGTAGTTGGCATTTACATGCTCTGCTACGTAGGCAATTTGATTGTGTGTGAGTTCCGAATACATCGGAAGCGAAAGAATTCGTTTCGCGAGTCTTGCTGCAACGGGATAGTCTGCCTCTGTATATTTAAAACGAGAAGTGTAGCAAGGCATCAAGGGCAGTGGAACAGGATAGTGCACTGCGGTGTCGATTTGCGCTGCTTTCAGATTAGCCATGAGGCCATCTCTGTCTTCATGTTGAATTACATAAAGGTGGAAGACATGACGGAAGTTTTCTCGTTCGTGCGGACGTTGCACTTTTTCACTCAGAAGTGAATGATATAAATGCGCGTTTTTTCTTCGTCCTTCTGTCCAGGTTTCAAGGTGTGGAAGTTTTGTATTGAGCACTGCTGCTTGAATACCGTCCATGCGCGAATTTCTTCCTTCGCGGGTGTGGTTGTGTTTTCCTTCTTGACCGTGGTTCGCGATTGCTCGGGCGATTTTCGCAATGTCGTCGTGGTTGGTAACCATGCCGCCCGCATCGCCGTAGGCACCTAAGTTTTTACCGGGGTAAAAACTAAAACTTGCGGCCTGTCCGAATGTTCCGGCTTTTTTGCCGTGGATGGTCGCAGCATGCGATTGCGCGCAGTCTTCTAAAACAAGAAGGCCATGTTTGTTTGCAATCGCCATTAGCGCATTCATATCAACAGGATTTCCGTAGAGGTGAACGGGAATGATTGCTTTGGTTCGGCTTGTAATGCGCTCTTCTATTTTCGAAATGTCAATGAGAAAATCCTCATCTACATCTACGAAAACAGGAACACCACCTGCTGTAGTCACAGCTTCCGCCGTGCTTATCCAACTAATGGCCGGAACAATGACCTCGTCGCCTGGCAGAATGCCCATGGCGACTAGTAAAATTTCTAAACTATCGGTTCCATTGGCACATGCAATCGTGTGCTTCATACCCATGAATTCGCTGTAGCTTTTTTCGAAGGCGTCTGCAGCTGCTCCTCCAATGAATGAGGTGTTTGAAATAATCTGAGAGATCGCATTGTCCATTTCAGATTGAATGGATAAATACTGCGCTTTAAGATCTACAAATGGAATATGCATTAGCGTATTTTTTTTGCGGGATTACCAACGTACACTCCCGGTTCAGTAATATTTTTTGTAACCACAGCCCCTGCACCAATTACAACATTATCGCAAACAGTAACAGGTAAAAGCGTAACATTCGATCCGATGGAAACGTGATTTCCAATTTCAGTAGAGGACCATTTCGATTTATCGTTTCCTGAAGGACCACCGTCTTTGAATAAATCATTCGTAAACATCACTCCATGTGCAACGAAGCAATCTGATCCGATGGTTACTAATTCACAAATGAACGTGTGACTTTGAATACGCGTGCGGTCGCCAATTTTTACACCTTTCTGAATTTCAACAAAAGGACCTACGAACACATCGTTTCCAATTTCACATTCGTACAAGTTCACGGGTTCAACAACAGTAACTCCTGTTCCGAATTGAACGTCACGAATTTGAGCTGTGTATTTTTTTACTTCGTTCATTGTAGAATGTTGGCGTAAATTTTTTCAATGGCGTCAACACTTCGAACACCTTCAATTCCTTCTACATTCTGGCCTATACCCGTTTGAATTTCTTTCACAATACCAGCAATTACTTTATCGTGATTGCTGCTCGTGCCCTGGTATTTGCCGTAGGAATTTGGCTTGTCGTTGAAGTCAATGTTGCTATCCAATTCGTGTTCTTCAACATTCCAAAATTCAATTTTATTCAGATAAGCGCCGCCGATTTTTATGCTTCCTTTTTCACCAATAATGGTGATACTTCCTTCGTAGTTTTTTTCATAGACACAAGTGGTCCAAACCAATGATCCTAGCGCACCGTTTTCAAATTCCATAACGGCAACACCGCTGTCTTCGGTTTCAATGCTGTGATTTTGAGTTGCCGCTTTCGCCTTCACACTTACCACATTTCCGCACCACCAGATTAGTAAATCTATGAAGTGACTGGCTTGTGTGAAAAGCGCTCCTCCTTCTTTTTCAATCTTTCCTCTCCACGGAGAATCGTCGTAATACCCTTGGTAACGATTCCACAACACATCACATTTCACCATGAATATTTTCCCTAACCATCCTTCGCGAATGGCTTGTTCAGCAAGAATAACAGGAACATTGAATCTGTTCTGTTTCACTACCCATAATTTTTTTCCGCACGCAGTTGCTGTGTCGTTCATTCGATTCGCCTCTTCAACAGAAAGCGACATGGGCTTTTCAACTAGAACATTAAAACCAGCTTTCAATGCAGCAACGCTTTGCTCGGCATGAAGAGCGTGTGGCGTAACTACGTTAATGACATCGGCTTGAATATTCTTCAACATTTCATCGAAAGAAGAATAGACTGGGATATTTCCATACAACTCAGAAAGTGCGCGCGCCGATTCAATATGGCTATCGCACAACGCAACAATTTCTATTTCCGGATTAGCGTCTAAGACAGCAACGTGTCGCTTCCCAATACTTCCACATCCGACTACGGCAAACTTGATTTTCATCGGTTGCAAAGTAATCAATCATTTTTGAATTTCAGCGACCTTTTGCCCAAGGAATTGCTTCAGTGGATAATTTTCCAATCCTTGACGAATAAAGAATTCTTTTTCAGTTTCCTCACGGGCAAGTAATAATGCAGATTCTAATTCTTCGTCATTAGAAAGACAAAGATTTTTAAGCGGACTTCCCTCCTTGGGAAATGAAGTCGGAAAATTTGATCCAATGAAGGTTTTGTAGCCCATTGACAATCGCTCGAAAAGCAAGGTAGAATAGGCCAAAACGCCTATGTTAACTTTGAAAAAGCTTTCGCTAGATTTCATTTCAACCGGAGCAATAATGGTGTTTGTTCCTTCAAAAACTGTTGAATAGAAGGTTTGAAATTCACTATCGGACCGTTCCTTTGGATGTGGAAAAACGATGAGTTGAAAGTTCGTATGCTTCTTCAAAAAAGTCTTCAGAGATTCCAACAGAAATAATTCATTTTCTCGAATTCCAAACCCGAAATCAGCATGTCCAGTTTTTCTTCTTACCCACTCGCCATGAGAATAAAATCCAATTGTGGTTTTAGGTGGAAGGGGTGCGTTCGTGTAGCAATGCGCGTAACGTAGGTATTGCTCTGGAGGCCAATGCGAAAGCTCCTTTACATACCAATGCTCGAAATGAGGAAGTTCTTCCATTTGATAAGCGCTGGAAAGCACAACATCGTCTGCTATCATAAACGTGTGATGCCCAATCAGTGGTCCAGGAGAAGGGATTTTCGTGATGTGAATTCCTTTTTTCATCAATAAAAAAGCCAACACATTGCTATCCTTTTCAAACGGAGTAAAATCGAAAAACTGGTGAGAGTTGAATTTCACTAGAGCGGATTCAACAGCAGTCCATTCTACCACTTCGCGAATCAATAACGAGAGATTTACTCTTCTTGAATCGAATAGGCATTGTAAAGAAATGCGAAAAGCGAAGAGATGAAATCGCAAAGAATATGATGGTAGAGAAAGCTCTTCACGAACTAGAACATTCAAGGTTTTGGTTGAAGTGTTTGTTGAAATATACTCCCTCGCAATATCGGTTTGGTTGGAAGTGGAAACCAAGACGAATGGCTCATTCGCTGTGTAATCTTTTACCGAATGTTTTCTGGAAATGATTCGTTTCCATTCCTTGAATCCAATGAACAAATCTTTTTTAGCTCTGCTTGGAAGTCGATAGGTTAAATCATGAAGAAGTCTATGCTGAAGCATACGCACACGAATGTCCTCAGAAGGTTTCATAGGCCTTTTTAAAAGCTGCTTTGCAAAGCGAAGGGCGCTGTTTAAACTAGACATGTGATTCATGGAACAAGTGTAGGAAAGATTCAAGGTTTTTATTCCAACTGACTATTGGAAAGTTGAAATGTTTTGAAAGCTGCTCGGAAGCTGCCTTCGCTCGCATCCCGGTTTCACAAAGAAGAATGCACGGACGATTCAATTTTTCGATTACCTCTTTCAGTTCGGAAGCTGTCACAGAAATAATTTCAGAGGGCAGCGAATCGTTTTCCCCCAAAAAATAAATGGGAGTATCGCGGTCGCGCAACAACTCTTGAACGGTGGCTGTCGACTTCGTGTTTTTTTGTTTCGGGTTGAAACTGAACCGTGACCAAAGTCCGGTGGTTCCATCGAAATAATCAATCGCGCCAACAAACGTACAAGGATTGAGTGTCAGAAATTGAAGTGCTTGATGGGCAACATGAATACCCACCGAGGCCACTACTGTTGGCCAAACGCCATCAACTTCGCAATCCCGTTCCACTTTGCTCGCGTCTTGAACATGTCCGAAAAGCATGGCGCTGGTTATGCTATTTAAATGAATGAAGGCACTAGACCCTGCATTCATCTGCGCTGCCGCATAAAAAAATGGAATTCTTTGTTTTTCGAAATGTTGGGCCAATTCAACTTTCGTTGTGAGCCTATCGGTGAAGTCGAAAACCAAATCAAAGGCTATCTCAAGTTTTTCCTCTAGCGGCTCAACCATTCGTTCTTCAGAAACGATTTTAACTTCTGGAAAGTGAATAGTGCAGTATTCCTTGAGGACCAACGCTTTGTTTTTCCCAATATCACTTGGAGAGAAAAGATGTTGCCTATTTAAATTGGAAGCCTCCACCACATCGCCATCGAAGAGAGTAACATTTCCAATTCCTGAAGAAAGTAGATAAGGAAGAGCGGCGTGCGCCAATCCTCCGCATCCTATTATAAGAAGGTGCTTGTCTTTCAGATAATCTTGTTCCCAGGTCATTCTTTCAAAAGGAGTCATTTTCGAATTGCAAGATAGTTTAGAGAGTGGCTTCAGGAATATTTTACTAACAATTTTGTTTGTTAAAGGGCTGAAAATCAAAGGCTGAGTAAAGAAAATGGATGTGAAAAGTAAAAAAAAGTGCGTACGTCATGAAAAGTTGTACTTTTGCGGCTGTATTTAACCTTTAAAAAAATCAAGACAATGTCTGAAATTGCACAAAAAGTTACCGAAATCATCGTAGATAAACTCGGTGTAGAAGCATCAGTTGTAACCCCTGAAGCTAGTTTCACCAATGATTTGGGAGCAGATTCTTTGGATACTGTAGAGCTTATCATGGAATTTGAAAAAGAATTCAACATCGCTATCCCTGATGATCAAGCAGAGAAAATTGTGACTGTAGGTCAAGCGATTGATTACATCACAGCGAATAAATAATCACTCGGAAATTATTCAACTTTCCCGAAAACTATGGAGTTAAGAAGGGTCGTTGTTACTGGACTAGGAGCATTAACACCCATTGGTAATACTGTCCCAGAATACTGGAACGGTCTTATTAATGGTGTCAGTGGCGCTAATCTTATTACGCGCTTTGATGCGAGCAAGTTCAAAACGAAGTTTGCTTGTGAACTCAAGGGATTTAATATTGAAGATCACATTGAGCGAAAAGAAATGCGCAAGATGGATCCTTACACGCACTACGCCTTAGTAGTTGTGAAGGAAGCCATAGTGGATTCTGGCCTCGATGTAGAGAAGGTAGACAAAGACCGTGTTGGTGTCATTTGGGGTTCTGGGATTGGTGGTTTGAATACTTTTCAAGAAGAGTGTATTAATTTCGCGAAAGGAGATGGAACACCTCGTTTCAATCCTTTCTTCATTCCCAAAATGATTGCTGATATTGCCTCTGGGCACATCAGTATTCAATACGGATTCAGAGGTCCGAATTACACAACCGTTTCAGCTTGTGCTTCTTCAACAAACGCTTTAATAGATGCCTTTAACTACATTCGTTTAGGTAAGGCCGATATCATAGTAAGCGGTGGTTCTGAGGCTGCAATTTGTGAAGCAGGGGTAGGAGGATTCAACGCGTGTAGAGCGCTTTCTGAAAACAATGAGAATTTCAAAACAGCTTCTCGACCTTTCGACAGTACCCGTGATGGTTTTGTTTTAGGAGAAGGTGGAGGTTGTCTTATTTTAGAAGATTTAGAGCACGCCAAAGCGCGTGGTGCTAAAATATATGCCGAACTTATCGGCGGAGGAATGTCCGCTGACGCGTATCACATTACCGCCCCACATCCAGAAGGAATTGGTGCAATCAATGTAATGAAGAACGCACTTTCAGATGCAGGAATTACTGCAGATGCAATTGACTACATAAACGTTCACGGAACTTCTACCCCTTTAGGAGATGTTCAAGAGGCAAAGGCCATTCAAAATATTTTTGGAGAGCATGCTTACAACGTGAATATTTCAAGTACCAAGTCAATGACGGGTCACTTGCTAGGTGCTGCAGGAGCTGTAGAAGCAATCGCATCGATCTTGGCTATTAAAAATGGGATTATTCCACCAACAATTAACTTCGTAAATACCGATGAAGCTTTAGATCCGAAATTGAACTTTACTTTCAATACGGCACAGCATCGTGAAGTTAATATCGCAATGACTAACACCTTCGGGTTTGGTGGTCATAACACCTCAGCCATTTTTAAGAAATACGAATGATTTGGAAGTTCTTTTCCAAAGCACATCCCAATAGGGAACTTTTCTCCTATATACAAAACACCTTTCATGTAAAGCCCAAGAATCTTGCGCTTTATGAGACAGCTTTGCGTCATGCAAGCGCTGCCGATGAAATTCAACCAGGAATAAAAAATAGCAACGAGCGATTAGAATTTTTAGGTGATGCCATTCTAGATAGCATTGTTGCGCATTATTTGTTTTCGAAATATCCTGCCCTCACAGAAGGTGAACTCACCAAAATGAAATCCAAGATTGTTCGTCGAGATAATTTGAATGCTATCGGGTACGATTTGAAATTGTATGAGTTCTTAAATGTAAGTATAGGCAGACAAGAAATTCATGAAAGTCTAATTGGAAATGCGCTGGAAGCCTTATTTGGTGCACTTTTCCTAGATAAGGGGTATAAGGTCACTAGGGAAATAGCATTGAAATTATTGAAGGAGCATGGGCTCGACGAACGTGTTCACTTGGATGTG
The DNA here is from genome assembly GCA_945897395.1 of Chryseobacterium gleum. GTDB lineage: Bacteria > Bacteroidota > Bacteroidia > Flavobacteriales_D > Sanyastnellaceae > CAIZGX01. Next base: position 19,286 of record CAMDFE010000002.1, read on the forward strand.
GATTACAAAAGTAAATTGCACGAATGGGGACAAAAGACCCGTAGGCACTTGGTGTACATCGTACGTGAACAGCGCAGCACAGGCGCACAAATGCTTTATACTATTGCATTGGAACTCGATGGAAAGGAAGTGGGAAGAGGTACAGGTGGATCGAAAAAAGCAGCGGAACAATCAGCAGCGGAAGCGGCGGCTAAAGTAATATTGACTAATTAAAACTGAAACATATGTACGGTAAAATGCAGGAACATTTGCAAAATGAATTGAACGATATTCGTGAAGCTGGTTTATTCAAAAGAGAACGTATCATTACTACCCCGCAAGGAGCAGTCATTCAAACCACCGAAGGGAAAGAGGTTTTGAATTTTTGCGGGAATAACTACCTCGGACTTTCGAGTCATCCTGCAGTTCTAAAAGCTGCAAAGGCTACAATTGATTCTCACGGATTTGGAATGTCGAGCGTTCGATTTATTTGCGGAACACAGGACATTCACAAGACTTTGGAACATAAACTTTCTGAATTCCTTCACACAGAAGATACCATTTTATACGCTGCGGCTTTCGATGCGAACGGTGGAGTTTTCGAACCGCTGTTGAATGAGCAAGACGCAATCATTTCTGATGCATTGAATCACGCCTCAATTATCGACGGCGTTCGTTTGTGTAAGGCGGAACGCTACAGATATAAAAATAATGACATGGCTGATCTTGAAGAGCAGCTGAAAGCCGCTTCAGGTGCACGTTTCAAACTTATTGTAACCGACGGTGTGTTTTCAATGGATGGTTACGTGGCACAACTCGATATGATCTGCGACTTAGCCGATCAATACGGTGCAATGGTTATGGTAGACGAATGTCACGCTACTGGTTTCATTGGTAAAACGGGAAGAGGTACAATAGAATTAAAAAACGTTTTAGGACGAGTAGATATCATTACTGGAACTTTAGGCAAGGCCTTAGGCGGCGCAATGGGCGGATTCACCAGCGGAAGAAAAGAGATAATAGATTTGTTGCGTCAACGTTCTAGACCTTATTTGTTCTCAAATTCACTAGCTCCATCTATCGTGGGTGCGTCAATTGCAGTAATGGATATGCTTAGTGCGTCTTCAGATTTGCGCGACAAACTGGAGGCGAACGTCATACGTTTTAAAGCTGGAATTAAAGCAGCTGGATTCGAAATTAAAGACGGAGAAAGCGCAATTGTTCCGGTTATGTTGTACGACGCGAAACTTGCGCAAGATTTTGCAGATGCGTTGTTGAAAGAAGGGATTTATGTGATTGGATTTTTCTTTCCAGTGGTTGCAAAAGGACAAGCGCGCATTCGTGTTCAGTTGAGCGCGGGTCATGAATTCGAGCACATTGACAAGGCCATAGAAGCTTTTTCCAAAGTTGGAAAAGCATTAAATGTGATTCAATAATTTATGTCGAAATATTTAATCGTAGGACAAGGGCTAGCAGGAACACTGCTAGCCTTTTCTCTTCTTGAAAAAGGAGAAGAAGTGTTGCTTGCCGACGATTATGCTCATGCCTCTGCTTCGCAAGTAGCTGCAGGCATGTGGAATCCAGTTACTTTCAAACGGCTTGCGGCCTCTTGGTTAGTGAAGGAAATGTTGGAGGAAATGAATGCAACTTTTCTGCGATTGGAGAATAAATTGCAAGCGAATTTTTTTCATCAATTACCCGTCGCAAGAATTTTCAACTCCATCCAAGATGCTAATTTTTGGGATGAAAAATCCGATCAACCAGAAGTTGGACGATATCTTTCCGCACGTTCAAACAAGAGCGTGCAAGAGAATTTCCATTCGCCATTTGGAAACAGTGAAGTGAATGAATGCGGCTGGCTGAATGTTCCTTTGTTTCGAGAAGCTGCAAAAAATTATTTCATTGAACATGCAAATTTCATTGAGGAAGCTGTGAATGAAAGTGAAGTTCAATTCCTTGAAAGTAGTGTTGTGTGGAAAGGAAGAACTTTTGATAAACTCATTCTTTGCAATGGAATAGGCGTGAATCAATGGAAGGGTTTGGAAGGCCTAGATTTAATTCCGAACCATGGACAAGTACTGGATTTGAAAATTGAAAATTTAGAAATAGACACCATCGTTAATTTCGGTCAGTTTTTACTTCCATTTGGAAATGAAAAATTTCGTTTGGGTGCCACCTATGATTGGAATGAAGTTCCAGATGTTCCAACCGAGGAGGCGAGAGAGCTTTTACTTTCCGAATTGAATTCAAGATTGAAGAAGGAAGTTGTGGTTGAAAGTCAGAAAACAGGTTATCGCCCTACCACCCGAGACAGACGACCCATCTTGGGATTCGCAAAGGGTAATGAAACACTAGGTGTCTTCGGCGGATTAGGTTCGAAAGGAGTACTTCTTGCACCTTATTTCGCGAAATTGTTTACATCGGTTTTAACGGAGGGTATTGCAATTCCAAAGGAAGTAAATACCACGCGATTCTAACAATTCAAGGTGAAGAACCTTTGAATTTGAATACAGATTGTTTCAATTGTTCAGATAGATTTGTTATGCGTCTAAATAGCGCTATGAAATGAAAAGAATCGTTATGCTCCTCATTGTTTTGGTCTCAAGCCAATGGCTTTCTGCGCAGCAGTTAGACGAGGGAGATTCGCGTGCAATGATTCAAGCAAATTTTATTTATCAGTTCGCGGTGAATAGCAATTGGCCTGTTGAAATGAAGAAAGGAAAATTTCTCATCGTTGTTTATGGAAATGACGCCGTCTATAAGCATGTTGTGGAGAAATATGGAATGAAGCCAGTAGGTGCACAGACGATTGAAGTTGTTGCATGGTCTGAATACAAGGCAGGTGTAGGTAGTCATATTGTTTTTATAGACAAGTCGAAAAAATCTGATCTGCAGAAAATAATGAAAGAGGTGAAAGGGAAGAGCACCTTGGTTGTCACAAACTGGGAAGGAGCGCTCGGCAGTGGGGCGGCAATTAATTTCAAAACAGTAGATAATTCTATTCGCTACGAATTAAGTGAGGTCGCTTTATCTGAGAAGAAAATTACACCCGGGAATAAAATTTTACAATGGAAAGTTCAATAGTATGAAGCACACATTCTTACTTTTTTTGATTTTACTTGGTGTGGCTCAAATGGGCTACAGTCAAGTGAATCCAATTGTAGCGAAAGCCGCTGAATTGTGCGATGAAAAGAAATATGATGAAGCGCTTGCTCAAATTGACGAAGGTTTTAAATTGGCCAGTTTGAACTCAGATCCGAATGCATGGTTTGTAAAAGGATTTATTTTAAAAGAGCTGTACAAACAAAAGGAAGCCAATCAACGCCAGAGTAACTACAGAAACCGAAGTGCAGCTGCTTTGAAGAAAGCACGCGAATTCGATTCAAATTTGGAATTCGCATCAAACATAGATGCTGCTTTTCAGTACATAGCTTTCACCTATTTCAATGACGCGTTGTTACGTTCGGCTGAAATGGATAACGAATCCGAGAATGAACCGATTGACCTATTCAAAAAGTTTGAAGAACTTTATACAGGTTCAGATGTCGAACTCAAAGATTTGAAGTTAGAATTCAATAGTAAAATGGCAGAGGGGCATTACCGCAACTGGATTAAAAACACCGAGGACACCCATCATTACGCACTGTGTTTGGAGTATTATTCGAAAGTTCTTTCCTTGGACAATAGAAACTGCACAGCCAACTTGAATTTGGCTATTGTGAACTACAATCAAGGCGTGTTCATGATTCGTAAGATTGGTGCTCAGACCGATATGATGGACTTAATTTCCATTCAAGACGAAAGTGTGAAAAAGTTTAAGGCTGCTATTCCTTATGCTCAGCAGGCCTTTGCTTCATGCACCCCTGCCCCAACCAACTACAAGGTGCTTATGTTTGTGAATCGCGCGTTGGGAAGGGAAGAAGAATATCTTCGATTGAAGAAAGAGTCAGAAAAAAAATTCAAATCAAATTAATTACAATCCATGAATTGGTTCTTCAACAAGAAGTATCGTCTTGGATTTGGCTTCGGTGTCATCATATTCATCGTTGCCGGAACGTTGGTCATGACTATGATTACTCTGCAGCGGAGTTATGATATCAATAGGAAAATTAATGACAAGTATGTTCCATCTATTGGATGCTTGCAAGACTTAGAGAGCTATACGCTTCGTTCAAAAGACTTAATTAAAGAATGGGCATTTGTGCAGCGGGTAGAAGAAGATCTTCATCGCAAAGAAATGAAGGCAATTAGTGACAGTTCGCTCACGAATTCATGGACACGGCTCAAAGAAGTTAAAAGTAATTTCAGCAAGGAAGAACAACAGAAGCTCGATTCGTTAGAAGTCAGAATAGCGGACATGTTGGTTCAGTACAAAGCAGTTCAAGAACTATTACCCACCTTCGACAGTTACAGCAATCCAATTGCGTTAATGGAAGCTGAATCATATTTTATTGAAGGAAGTGGAATCCCCCTGGTGGTTGAAGAAGCAGAGGCTATTCTGAATGAATTGCGCACAAAGCAAACAGAACGAATGAATAGGGAAATTGAAGAAATGAATGTTCAGTTCTCTCGTTTGACAGGTGTTCTTGTAGTGGTTTCTTTGTTCGTTTTATGCGCGGGAATTGCCATTGCCTATTTCACCACAAAACTGAGAAAGCAAAAAGAAGAATCAGATGTTCAAAAGGAACAATTGAATTTGTTGTATCACGATTTGACTGACAGCATCAATTACGCCCAAAGACTTCAAAATACAATCTTACCGAACATTGGTGCGGTAAGACAAATCTTCAACAAGAGTTTTGTTTTTTATGTTCCGAAGGCTGTTGTAAGTGGCGATTTTTATTGGTTTAAGAATGTAGGTGGAAGAAAATTATTTGCAGCTGCAGACTGCACGGGACATGGTGTTCCCGGTGCATTCATGAGTTTGGTAGGTCACAACTTTTTGAATCACGTGACTAAAGTTTTTCTTGATCCGTCACAGATTCTAAATAGCGTTAATCGTTTAGGTACAGAGGTGCTGCGGAACAATAACACCGGTGTTCGAGACGGTATGGACATTGCACTTTGTGCGATCGATGAAAAGGAAATGATGTTGGAATATTGCGGTGCGAACATTCCACTTTACGTTGTCAGAAAGAATGAACTTATTGAATTAGCTCCAACCAAACGAAGCATTGGAACCTTCGGTGAGCGAGGTGAGTCTTTTGCTACACAGAAGTTTCAATTGGAAAAGAACGATATGGTTTACGCGTGCAGCGACGGTTACGCGGATCAATTTGGTGAAGAGACGAATAAGAAATTCATGCGCAAGAAATTCAAGGAAATTCTCGTGTCTATTTCAACTTTAGAAATTGACATCCAAGAAAAAACCCTTCACGAAACGTTTGACGCTTGGAAGGGTTCAGTGGAACAAACCGATGACCTTTTAGTTATCGGAATTCGAATCTAATTATTACGAAGCTAGGCTTGAGCGGTCTGCTATATAAGTGTCAACCGGATTCACACATAACACAGGTATCTGCGCATCGTTGGTGATTAAGTGCTGTTCGTAGCTCGAGTTGAATACATTTAACAGTGAACTCTCGTAGAAATTCATAATACAAATCAAATCAGCTTCAACCGCTGCAGAATATTTCAACAACGATTTCACGAATGAACCTTCGGACTTCGTTTCAGTAATTTCAACTTCAACAGGAATGTTCTTTGAACTCAAATATTCTACGGCGTAATTTAAATTACGGTCCAGTTGATTTTTTAGGAACTCATCGGTTTCATTTGGTGAAATCAAATACACTTTCGAGTTAAAGTACTTCGCGATATCGCGAACTGCACTTAGTTTTTGCTTGGTTTCTTTGTGCAAGTCTAACGGCACAACTAAACGATGATATCCTTGCTCACGAATGGTTCTCTCTTGAACCACGATGAAAGGAATAGAACTTTCAGTAACAATTTTCAATGCGCGGCTTCCTGACATAAATTGCATGCCGCGAGCCCCATGTGTTCCCATAATAATAAGTGCTGCATCCATTTCTGTTGCAGCCTTATCTATGTCTTCAAAGATGTTACCGATTCTGACGTGAGTGTGAATCTCAACACCATTTTCAACACGAACGCGATCTTTAAGAGCGTCTAACTTCAAGCGAGCTTCATTGACTTGCTTTTTATTTTCTACAATGTGAATCAGATGAATATCGGCAAGAATTGTTTTGCCCAT
>CAMDFE010000003.1 GCA_945897395.1 Chryseobacterium gleum
GACTTGGTAGGTAGCACAGGGCTTTAAGACAGCCATGAACTCTCCACTTCCTGTATTGCCTAGAGACTCTTGCTTCTCTGCTGAACTTGTATTCACAATAGTCACTTTCAATCCTTGCGGCAACGTTTTGTCTTTTACAGGTTTGAAAACACCTTTCAAAGTAGCCAATTGCTCGCCTTTAACCTCCGGCATTTCCACTTCATAAATATCTAAATCACCACTTCCACCATCTCTTCTTGAGCTGTAAAAAGCACGTTTACCATCTGCCATTGGCTGAAAGAATACATCGTCATCAACAGTATTCAACGGATAGCCCATATTTTCAGGCGCACCCCAATTTCCGTCCTTGTCCTTTTTGCTTACGAATAAATCAAATCCGCCCATTGTCGAGTGACCCTTGGAGGCAAAGTACAAGAACTTTCCATCAGCGCTCAGGAAAGGCGCATCTTCGTCATAGGAAGTATTGATAATTCCACCTAAATTCTCAGATTTACCCCAGGTTCCATCTGTGCTTTTAATGCAACGATAGATGTCTCGTTTTCCAGTACCGTTTGGACGGTCAGAAACAAAATATAATTCATTTCCATTGGAAGAAATGGTGCAGTGTGTTTCCCAATATCTCGTGTTGATGTCAGACCCTAATTTTACGGGTGCGCTCCATGTCTCACCAATCAATGTTGAGTATTTAACTTGACCGTCTCCAAGGCTATCTTGATAGATAAACAAAGTGTTTCCGTCAGGAGAAACTGAAATAGTGGCATCGTGATCGTCTGAATTCAAGTTCAACAATTCAGGCTGAACCCACTGTCCATCTCTTCCCTTGAATGAAACATAGATATCGTCGCGGAATTTATCTGTTTCAAAATCGCGAATGCTCGCATTGGTTGAATCCGGACGAAGACGACGGCTAGTGTAAAAAATACTGCTTTCGTCAAAAGACAATACTGGACCAAAATCAGCAAAAGAACTATTCAACGTTTTGCCTGCATTTGTAATCTTGTAATTTTTCGGACTAGCCAATTGTTTTTTGGCTTCATTGTTCGTTTCAATAGCTCGATTAATCTGGTTAGACAAACGGTGGTTCTTACTCACCAACCCCTTCATTGTCTCAAGGCTTTCGTTGGATCTGTCGAAGCGCATGTTCAAATGTTGGGCTATAGCTAGATAGTAGAATGCTTCAACAGGCGCGCCTTTCTCTTTTGGATCGAAGGGATCGTAACTCGCATTTGGTTGTTTCGAAGTTGCCTTTTCCAAATAAATTAAAGCATCGACCTTATTGGTTTCTGTTTGAAGCAAGCAGTAACCCAACTTGAAGTTTACATTAACGTTTTCGGGATCCATGGCCAATACGTTTCTCCATTCTTTCGCCGCTTGGTCCCAAAATTTTTCTTCCATTAATTTATTGGCTTCCGAAAAGGCGGCAACAAATTCTGGGTTACCAACATTCGAAGATGCGTATGCGCTGCTGAAAGCAGACAAAACGACAATCAAAAGGGAAAAGAAACGAGTTTTCATAGGTATGCTTTTTTCAAAAATTATATTTCACGATTTACATCCCACTCTTCCAAATAGTCAGCAACGCGACGAACAAAGCGCCCGCCTAATGCACCATCAACTATTCGGTGATCGTAAGAATGAGATAAGAACATCATATGTCTAATAGCAATGGCATCGCCCTGCGGTGTTTCTATAACAGCAGGCTTTTTGCGAATTGCTCCTACCGCTAAGATAGCAACTTGTGGCTGATTAATAATAGGCGTGCCCATTACATTACCAAATGAACCAACATTGGTCAAAGTATAAGTTCCTCCCTGAATTTCATCTGGAGTTAATTTATTTGCGCGAGCACGCTCTGCCAAATCATTTACTTTTTTCGCAATACCCACCAAGTTCAACTGATCCGCGTTTTTAATAACTGGCACAATTAAATTTCCTGATGGCAATGCTGCCGCCATTCCAATGTTAATGTCTCCGCGCATGATAATGTTATTTCCGTCTACACTAGCATTCACACCCGGAAAATCACGAATAGCTTTCGCAACAGCTTCAATAAATATGGGAGTAAAGGTCAACTTCGTTTTTGAGTTAGCTTCGAATTGCTTCTTAACCTTTTCTCTCCACAGCACAACATTCGTCAAATCTGCTTCAACATAAGAAGTAACGTGCGGAGAAACCTGCGTGCTCATGATCATGTGATCGGCAATGATTCTGCGCATGCGGTCCATTTCAATAATTTCGTCGTTTGGACCAACGGTAATGGTAGGGCCTTTAACACGAGGCAGCTCAACTGCAGTTGCCGTTGGCTTAAGTGCTGGTGCAGTAACCGATTTATTTCCTCTGTTGGAAATATATCCCATTAAATCTTCTTTCGTTACACGACCACTCTGACCTGTACCTGAAATGCTATCCAACTCCGCTTGGGAAACGTTTTCTTGCTTCGCAATGTTCTTGACCAACGGACTGTAAAATCTAACTGATGAAGAAACTACCGCAGCTCCTGAATCCGCAGCCACAGGAGATGAAGGTGCGGAAACTGTTTCTGAAGCGGCTGGAGTAGCAGGAGCAACTGGTGCTGGAGCACTTGCCCCATCCATCGTCTCAATAACGGCAATCACATGTCCAACCTGAACAGTATCGCCCACATTCACACGACAAGAAACCAAGATACCGTCTTCTGGAGATGGCACTTCACTATTCACTTTATCTGTTGCAATTTCAACCAAAGGCTCGTCCGCGGTAACACGGTCGCCTTCCTTCTTTAACCAACTTAAAATAGACGCCTCTGCGACACTCTCACCCATTTTGGGTAACCTCAATTCTATTGTTGCCATTCTAATAAATTTCGCAACGAATTTAAGAAAAATAATGGACTTGTCCTAATAGTCATTTTTTAGGTCTCCAAGACCTCAGACTTCCGTTTTCGATGGATCAAGAAAAACATCCAAAACCCAATAAAAACGATACCTTGCTGAAGTTCTAACATGCTTTCAAAAATGAAATGAAACGACACCCCAAGAACGAACATTAAAAAAAACAAGTCGTTTAATTCCAGGGCCCGCTTAAATCCAGCAACAAGCAGGACCAATAGCGCAAACAATCCAATCCAACCCCATTCCACTAAAATCTGCAAATACGCATTGTGCGCAGGATGAGAATGCTCTGCTGAAAAGTTCGCTCCTTTCAAAGTGTAACGTTCATTGAAATGCGATTTCCAATTTCCTGTTCCAACACCCAGCGGATAGTCTTGTGCTATTTCCCAAGCCGTTTGCCAACTCACTATGCGTTCGCTCGTGCTAGCCACTTTCTCTTCCTTCTTCACCTCTGTTATGCCCTTCGAATTCTCCATAGCTTCCTTGGCTCTTGCTGTTATTGGCGAAAAGCCAAAAAACAATAGCAGGAATGATATCATTGAAGAAGAAATAACAAGTACAGCCCTCCTTCTATTTTTTCCATTTCGAATCACATAAAAAACAAAAACAGCATAGAACAAAAACAACGCAAGAAATCCCGCGCGAGAAGCCATGAATGCCGTTTCTAAGGAAAAGAAAACAATTCCTACCCATAAGAATTTCGAATATCGCTTGCTTTTAGAATTAAGAAATTCCGACGCTAAAAAAACCATTGAAAGCAAATAGAAAAACCCCAAGTATGTCGGATGAAACGTCCACGATAGTCTTCCGTATGCAAACTCTTGCCAAAGTCCCGTTTCAAAAAATCGAAAAATAGCATGAACATGACAGATCAATGCGAAGAAAACACATCCACTCACCAATGCCCACTGAAATTTCTTTAAGGAATTCAAAATGGAGGCTGACGTGCATAAAAAAAACAGCGGAAACGCAATGAACGAAATCTTCGTTTCAATCTCGGCTAAAGCTGTTTTGTGATTCCATTCATTCCAAAATCCTGTTAGCAAAAAGACCGACAAAACACCGAACAGCAGAAAGGCCCAACCGTTAAAAGTTCGCCATTCGACTTTCCTTCCACCAAAAAATATTTGAACAACCATGGCTAAAAACGCAAGTGCTAAAAACACCGTTACGCCTTTCGAATAAACACTCATACAAAACACTCCAGCGGCCATGAACCACTCGTGAATGTTGTATTTCGTGATTGAAATACTCATGCTTTGCGTTTCATTTTCAAATGCGGAATATCGTCTTCCAAATACATCTCGCCTTCCTCTACAAATCCCAATTCATTGTAAAACTTCAATAAATATTGTTGAGCTGAAATGGTGATGGTTTCCTTTCCCCAGATCTGCTCACATTGCTCCAAACACTCGTTCATAAGCGCCTTTCCAAGACCTGTGCCTCGTGAAGACAGAGAAGAACAAACACGCCCAATACTGATTTCTTTGTATGACACTCCTGCCGGAAGTAAGCGCGCTGTAGCATGCACGTTATCGCTTTCATCTTCAGCCCATACCCAAATGGATTGCTCGTCTTTTCCGTCTAAATCTTGATAAGCACAGTTCTGTTCAACAACAAAAACATCTGATCGCAATGCAAGAATGCGATATAACTTTCCAGCAGGAATGTCAGAAAATGGAGAGGTGTAAAATTTCACTCTTCGAAAATAACACAATTGCAGGAGAATGTGTTGTGGTATAATTGAACAAATTCAACGAACTTCGCGCCATGAATGTATTATCAGTTGAAAATGTGTCGAAGGCCTTCGGTATTCGTGAATTATTTACAGACCTTTCTTTCGGTATTGAAGAGGGACAAAAAGTAGCGTTAGTTGCGAAGAACGGAACAGGAAAATCTACGCTCTTGCACATGCTTGCAGGTAAAGACTACCCCGATGCAGGTAGAATTACATTCAACAAAGAAATCAAATGGGCCATTCTGCTTCAAGACGAAGCATTCGATGCGAACGGCACTGCCATTGACTTTCTCTTCGCGGCAGACAACCTCATGACCAAAGCCATTCGCGCTTATGACGCTGCTATTGAAACCGGCGAAGGTCTTCAAGAAGCGCATGATATGATGGAACATGCTGATGCCTGGGACTACGATGCGAAGGCCAAACAAATTCTTGGAGCACTAAACATCATTGACCTGAACCAACTCATGGGGAACATGAGCGGTGGTCAACGCAGACGCATTGCCCTAGCAAGAGTTTTGTTGGAAGAGGCAGACTTTTTAATTCTCGATGAGCCTACGAATCACCTCGATCTAGACATGATTGAGTGGTTGGAAGAATATTTAACGAAAGCGCGCATGACCTTGTTCATGGTAACGCACGATCGTTATTTCTTGGAAAATATCACGAATGAAATTCTCGAGTTGGAAAACGGAGAGCTATACAAATACAAAGGAAACTTCTCTTATTATCTGGAAAAGAAAGCAGAACGAGAGCAACTCGAATCTGCTTCACGCGACAAAAATTTAAACATCTTTCGTCGTGAAGCAGAATGGGCGCGCCGCATGCCACGTGCCCGCGGAACGAAAAGCAAAAGTCGTATGGATTCTTTCGAAGAGTTGAAAGACAAATTGAAACGCAAGCCTGAAGACGGCGAATTGGATCTAGAAATAAACATTACCCGCATGGGTTCGAAGGTGGTCGAGTTCATTAAGGCCACGAAGTCTATGGGCGATTCAACGGTTATGGATGGATTCGATTACGTCTTCAAATCGAACGAACGTATTGGTATCATTGGAAGGAACGGTTGTGGAAAATCGACTTTCCTGAATCTGATGACCAAGCGCATGGAACCCGATGGCGGAAAGATTGTGAACGGAGAAACGGTGGTGTTCGGATTTTACGAGCAATCGGCTTCGAACTTAATTCCAGAACAAAGACTAATAGAGTGCATCCGCGACGTTGCAGATTACATTCCACTTGCAAAAGGCAAAACCATTAGCGCATCTCAAATGCTCGAGAAATTCTTATTTCCGAAGCACATGCACTTCAACCGCATTGATCAACTGAGCGGAGGCGAGCGTAAGCGTCTTCAACTTTTGTTGGTATTGATGAAGAATCCGAATTTCTTAATTCTCGATGAGCCAACCAACGACTTAGACGTATTCACACTTTCAGCACTGGAAGATTACTTATTGAATTTCCCAGGCTGCTTAGTTATCGTGAGTCACGACCGATATTTCTTAGACAAATTGGTCGACCATTTATTTCTTTTAGATGGAAAAGGAAACGTTCATGATTTGTTAGGCAGCACGCTCGATTTCCGCGCGGTACTTAGCGAAGCTTCAGCCAAGCGAGAAAGCCTTGCTGAAGCAAAGAAGCAAGAAGAACCGGCCCCTTCCATCAAAGAAGAAAAGAAAAAAACACCTGGGAAAATTTCCTTCAAAGAGAAACACGAATTCGAAACACTTGAAAAGAATTTGCCTTTGTGGGAAGAGAAAAAAGCTCAGCTTGAAGCCGAGCTTTTAAAAGCAACTGATCACATTCAGATGGAAAAGATTGCACTAGAACTTGGAGCGTTGTCTGATCAAATAGACAACGGAACCATGCGCTGGTTAGAGCTTTCCGAGATGATGTAAATCTACGATTGTGTCTTGTGTCCGCGCATGTTCAAGTGACAGCGCTCGCGAGACTTCACAACCATGGGAACTTTTTCTACAGACGTTCTGTTTTCTTCCAGTCCCCAAGCATCTATGTCCGTAAGAGAAATACTCTTTAAGAATTGATGTGCTTCGAAAATAAAGTTTTCGTTCACACCTAATTCATTTTCTACACTCAAATATTTCTGTAGCACTACGAAACGCACATCGATGCTGTTGTTGTAAGTGCTGTACGGTTCTGGTTTTTGAATGCGATTGAAATGATTCTTGGTCGCCAAATCTTGCAGAATAAAGCAGAAGTAATTGTGCACACGCGCTTGAACGCGGAAGCCTAGTTTAATATTTACTTTAATGATTAAGTCATCTACCAATTCTTGCGCCTCGTACTCCATGGTGTAAGGTTCGTTCGTTCGGTCTATGTGAAGAAACCAATAAACATCTGCTCGCTTCGGTGTTCCTTCTAAAATGGAATCAATAACAAGCTTTTCTACCTGATCTGTAAAGCTCGCCTTCGTCATGTAAACCAAGTGCGTCGAGTATTTCGGAACTGACGTGTCCTCTGAGAGTTTTCTTAACGTGTCAATATATGGATCTAAAGAAATGAAACCAATTCGCTCATTACTGAATTTACGATAGCGAATAGTCACATACATGACCATTAATATTCCGGCGTATACGATGAGCATCATCCAAGCTTCCTTCAACTTCACTGAATTCGCAACGAAGAAAGAAAGCTCAACGGCAAAGAATAATGAAGCAATTCCACCCACAAGAATAAACGGCCAGTGACGATGATAAATCAAGTAGTATGAAAGCAACAAGGTTGTCATGAGCATGGCTACGGTAATAAATAATCCATAGGCCGCTTCCATGTGCGCCGACTCTCTAAAATAAAGCATCACGCCAATACAGCCCGCCCAAAGCAACCAGTTCACACTTGGGATATAAAGCTGTCCTTTCGTTTCAGTTGGAAATTTAATAGCCACACGTGGCCAAAAGTTTAAGTTGATTGCTTCTCCAATAAGTGTGAACGATCCCGAGATTAATGCCTGACTAGCAATAACTGCAGCAACAGTTGCAACAATAACACCTGGTAAAAGGAACCATTCAGGCATGATCTCAAAAAACGGATTTCTTCCGGTTAGCTCTGTTTGTTGCATAAGCCAAGCACCTTGACCCATGTAGTTCAACACCAATGCTGTCTTCACAAAAATCCATGTCACCCGAATGTTCGCTCGGCCGCAATGTCCAAGATCACTGTACAACGCTTCAGCACCTGTTGTGCAGAGGAACACAGCTCCTAACAACCAAAATCCTTTCGGATAATTAGCCAACAAATCATAAGCATATTTCGGATTTAATGCATTGAATATTTCAGGATGAAGAAATGCGTTGTAGGTTCCCAAAACCGCAAGCATCGAGAACCAAATAAGCATAATGGGCCCGAAGGCAACACCTACCAGTTTCGTTCCGTAACGCTGAATCGTGAAGAGGCCTGTTAAGATAATCAAGACAATGGGCAACACGGGAATTCCTTCATCAAAAACTTTCAATCCTTCTACGGCGGATGCAACAGAAATTGGCGGAGTAATAATCCCATCGCACAACAACGTTGCTGCACCAATCATAGCGGGCCAAAACAACCACTTCCCTCTTCGCTTCACCAAACTAAACAATGAGAAAATTCCACCTTCACCTTTGTTGTCTGCGCGAAGGGTCATCCAGATATACTTAATTGTCGTCTGAATGGTCAACGTCCAGAATACACATGAAATACCTCCGTAAATAAGCATCTCACTAATAGGCTTATCACCCACAATCGACTTCATAACATAAAGCGGAGAGGTTCCAATATCACCGTAGATGATACCCAGTGTAACAAGTAATCCTGCGGTGGAAAGTTTGTGTTGCGTTGACATATAAAAATTATTCTTGGCGAATGTATAAGAAAATGAGTGTTAGGTCCTTCACCACTTCAAAATTATTTTTCCTGAGCTTTGGCGACTCTCTAAATATTGATGTGCTTTTGCTATTTCAGTGTAGGAATATTCGCCTCCGATTACGGGCTTTATTTTTCCTGCTGAATGCATCTGAACGAGTCGATTTAAGAGGGTTCCAATGATTTCCGGATGCTCATCTGCTACCCTCAGCATATTAACACCGAGAACAGACTGGCTCTTTCCAAGCAATAACAAAGGAATTAACCTTCCCATGTCCAACACCAACTTCAGCGTCGCCAACTTCCCGCCCCACTTGCTTGTTCGGTCTGAAAATCCGAACAACATCAATCTTCCTCCAGACCCTAACAACCGCATGTCTTGCTTGAATGTCTTTCCACCAATGCTGTTAAACGTCACGTCAAGATTGGCTTTTCCTAAATGCTTTCGAATCTCAATTTCGTAATCATGAGAATTGTAATTCACTGCCGTAATGCCTTGTTTTGACAGCGCATTTACCTTTTCATCGTTACCCACCGTTGCAAAAATCTCACAACCCTTTTCCTTCAACAACTGAATCAACGCTGTCCCTACTCCACCCGATGCCGCATGAATAAGCACGCGCTCTCCTTTTTTTGTTTGTTGAAGGAAATCGCACATGTATAGCGCAGTCACATATTGCGTGGCCAAAGCACATGCCTCATTAGAAGAAATTGAATCTGAAAGTTCTGCAATACCCGTTACGGCAGTGCAAACCTTCTCTGCATAACCACCGAAACGCGTTAAACAAGCCACGCGCTTTCCAATCCAATCGGAAGAAACTCCTTCACCAACGGCCTCAACAATTCCAACCACATCGTATCCCATAACCACAGGAGGCGCAGGAAGCGCGGGATACAATCCCTTCCTTCCCAACACATCTGCGAAATTCAATCCGGATACTTCCACGTTCACACACACCTCACCTTCACCCAAAATCGGATCAGCGACTTCTCTAATTTCGAAGGCTTCATGAGCCTCTCCGAACTTCGTTAAATAAATTGCTTTCATTGTTTCGTTGCGCCGTTACGTTTCAAGATCGTTGTTTTTCCACTTGCGCGCTTGACATGAATTTCATCTTGTCCGTTTACTTTCTTGTATTGAATGGAAGAAGGCAAATCGCTCTTCATACTCGCCACATTCCAACCGACTGTTGGCTTTCCGTTCGACGTGAAATTGTAAATGGTTCCGTTCGAACAACCAAAGAAAATTCGATAATCTTTTGCGTTAGAATAATCGGCCACGCACAAATTCGTGCAGGGTTTGGAAGAAAGAACAACAGGATAGCCAACAACATTCTTTCCGTTAATGTCTAGCATTTCCAAACGACTGTTGGTTAAGATGAGCAATTGCTTCTTTCCGTTTTTAAAAGCGTCTATCTGCTCAACTCCGCGTATTTCGCCTGAAAGCGTAACCGACCACGTTGTTTTCCCTCCGGAAATCCATTCGATTTTCGAACCGGAATATTTTACTTGATCTGTTTTTCCTGTAACGTGATTCGTCACCGATTTTGTTTTTCCTGTTTCTGCAACAGGCGCAGGAGCGGGCGCAATTGCAGGCGAAGTTGTTGTTGTATCCGGAAGAATAACTTCGGGGATTTCAACTCGAGCACCTCCCTTTCCAACCAACGTCACTTGCGACCGATCTCCAACTGGCAAATAATGCCAAACGCGCCATCCATTGCCCAGCTTGGGAGAGAGCGTGCTTGCGTATTTCAAATCACTTCCAGTTATGACTCCTCCAGTTGGCAAAGCAGGGAAATTCTTTGTTGAAATAGATCCTGCCAATGCAAGGAATTGCTGATGTGCTAAAAGCAATTCTTTCGATTCAGAGAAAAGAAAAAAGTTCTTGTAGCGAGTGCCGTAATACTTCAATTCACTCGGATAAATTTTATCCATTGCAAACATCTCTGCAATACTTGCCTCGCGAATAGGATCTAGTGCAATTGAATCTGAATATAAAATTCCAACATTCACACTGTCTGATTTCAAACCTAAAGCGTAAATCATTCCACTCGCATCCGGAACGTCTGCCCCGAAATTAGCCATGGCCAATTCACCTGTAGCATTTTCACTCAGCCAATCCAAAAGCGAAATGTTCTTCTTAGCTTCTTGCTCCATACGCAGACTCATGAATGCATTGCGGGCATCTTGTGGACGAAGAGAATCGAGATAAGTCAGCAAAGCCATAGGGCTTCCTGCATGCACTGCTTTGAACCAATAGTTCGTATTGGTTCTTCCATTTGTAAAAACGTTTTGAAAAGAAAATTTCGAATCATTCGTTGGAAGGTGCAACGGCGAACACTGAAACCCTGCAATCATCGAAGATTCACTTCCGTGAATATCGTCTAGCGCCGTCCAAGCCTGATCTACGCGAAAATAATAATGACAATTTGAATCAAACGAGGTGGTACTCTTCACACAAGAAAAAGATGTCACATCACTCAAGCGATTTCCTTCTTCCAACTGGCCAATATTTCCACTTCCATAAATGGCGTAAGGTTCTTGAAAAAGAAATTTCAAATCAGGAAATTTCGCGTTCCATTTCA
Organism: Chryseobacterium gleum; assembly: GCA_945897395.1. Lineage (GTDB taxonomy): Bacteria > Bacteroidota > Bacteroidia > Flavobacteriales_D > Sanyastnellaceae > CAIZGX01. The sequence goes on from CAMDFE010000003.1 coordinate 11,052, forward strand.
AGGCGAGTGCCTCTCCTTCTTTTCCATATCCAACAGGAAGAACTACCAAATCATCTGACCCATTGTCTACGATCCAAGCCGACTGATTTTCGAATTGAAGCCCTTGAACATCGGCTGCAACTTCTTGAATGAAACGCACTATTCCATCTGACAAAGAAAGCTCTGCTGACCATTCCAAACCTTCTCCCATTGAACTTGCATTCTTCACTTCAACTGCTCCTGTTGAACCCGATGAGATGAATACCAAAGGGCTTGACCATTCCGCATGACTTCGATTCAAAAAATAATAGACTCCACCAATTCCCGCAGCGAGAATAAGTAGGACAAGCGCAAAGCGAATGGTCTGTTTGAATGGGTTCATGCTTCCCTACGAAAATAGATTTCGAATGGAAGTGAATTCCAACAAAAAGGGCTGTCTTACAACAGCCCTATGTTAATGAAATTCAAATGCGTTTATTTTGAAAGTGCAATTCTTGAAATGACAATTTTCTGCACTTCACTTGTTCCTTCGTAGATCTGTGTAATCTTCGCATCGCGCATCATACGCTCTACGTGGTACTCTTTTACGAATCCGTAACCACCGTGAATTTGAACCGCTTCAACCGTGTGCTTCATGGCAACAGTAGACGCATACAACTTCGCCATGGCGCTTGCTTCGTCGTAGTTCATTCCTTGGTCCTTCATCCAAGCAGACTTGTACACTAACAAACGCGCAGCTTCAATCTCCGTAGCCATATCAGCTAATTTGAAAGCAATGGCTTGGTGTTGTGAAATTTCTTTTCCGAATGCTTTCCGCTCTTTCGAATAAGCCAAAGCCAATTCGTAAGCACCAGCTGCAATACCTAAAGCTTGAGCAGCAATACCAATGCGTCCACCGCTCAACGTCTTCATGGCGAATTTGAAACCAAAACCGTCTTCGCCAATGCGATTCGCCTTTGGAACTTTCACGTCGTTGAATAACAAGGTGTGCGTATCACTTGCGCGGATACCCATTTTGTTCTCCTTCGCACCAACGATGAACCCCTCCATTCCACGTTCAACGATTAATACGTTAATTCCTTTGTGACCTTTTTCTGGGTCGGTTTGCGCAATTACCAAATACGTAGAAGCCGTGCTTCCGTTGGTAATCCAATTCTTTGTTCCGTTCAACAAATAATAATCGCCCATATCTACGGCGGTCGTTTTTTGTGAAGTTGCATCTGAACCCGCTTCTGGTTCTGAAAGACAGAACGCTCCTATTTTTTCTCCAGACGCCAACGGCTTCAAGAATTTTTCCTTCTGCTCTTCGCTTCCATAAGCTTGAATACCGTAACAAACTAGGGAGTTGTTTACGCTCATGCAAACTGAAGTCGATGCGTCTACTTTAGAAATCTCTTCCATGGCAATGGCATACGACAACGTGTCCATTCCGCTTCCGCCGTATTGAGGGTCAACCATCATTCCCATGAATCCAAGCTCTGCCAATTGCTTCACCTCTTCCGTTGGAAACCTCTGATGCTCGTCGCGATCTATAACCCCTGGCTTTAATACGTTCTGCGCGAAATCTCTTGCAGCAGCCTGAACGGCTAATTGTTCTTCTGATAATTCGAAATGCATGTTTTTATGTTTAGATCATTGCTAAATTGGGTGCAAAGAAACGAAATTAGGCGTGAAATAAAAAACCCTTCTTGCGAAGGGTTTTCAATATTTCTATTTAGTTATTTTCTTATTGCAAAGGCACCATTACCAATCCGTTGGTGATGTTAACCGTTGACGTGCCACCGGAATTCTTTAGGGTTCCTGAGAAGGTGTAACGAATTCCACCTGGCGCTGGAGTAGATCTGAACTTAACCACATTTATTACAGCGGTTGAGGTTCCGAATGCTGTGCTGTGTGCAACTGATGCATTCGTGAATGCCATAACGCTAGCAGGGTTTGTTGCAGTAGCCATATTAATTACTGAACCGCTTACCCATCCTGCTACTGGCTGAGCCATAGTGAAGGCAATTGTTCCACCTTGAAGGGTTGAACCTGTAACAGTAACTACTCCACCCGCATAGCTGAAGGTACATGATGAAGCAACTCCCACGTGGTTAACACCGTTAGCCGTGAACGTAATAATTGTATCGCAAGCCATACAGTCAACACCGCCGCAGTCAGTCCAAAACTCACCTTGAGCGCCACCATCGATTAATCCGTTTGTACAGTTACCGTCTGTAGAGCATGGAGGACAATTGGTTCCACCGCAGTCAATACCAATTTCGGTTCCGTTCATTAATCCGTCTGTACAAGTAGGACAAGCTTCGCAATAGGCTCCACCGCAGTCAACCTGTGTTTCAGGACCGTTCAAAAGTCCATCTGCACAAAGAGCAGCACATGGTCCGCAGTTCGATCCGCCGCAGTCAATACCTGCCTCATCACCGTCTTGAATACAATTTGAACAAGGAGCACATGGTCCGCATTCTCCCCCACAGTCTACGCATGTTTCACCATATTCTGGCTGCCAAATTCCGTCTATACAGTGGTCACACTGCTCGCAATTCGGACCTCCGCAATCGACCAATTGCTCAGAGTTATTCAAAATTCCGTCATAACAATTTGGTGGAATTTTGTTATCATCATTAAGACAGCCATTCAGCACAAACATTGTGAAAATGCTCATGAGCAAAAGAACAGAACGTAAAGATTTCTTCATTTCTTTAAAAGGTTTGGGGTACGAATATACGAAAAGACCGCATAAAATGAAAAAGGGTTGCGTGAGTTCTCAGACTAACTTTGCTCCTAATGAGTACCCTAAAAGAAAACATCTGGAAAAAACGCGGCAATTTCTCCTCGATAGAGATTAAAGAACTTGCTCAACAAGCTTCGACCACCGAGGCTTTCGCTGAAATTTTACTTCAACGAAATGTTCTCACTGCTGTACAAGCGAAGACTTTTCTTCGACCTGAAATAAATCAGTTGTTGGACCCTTTCGGATTGAAAGACATGGACAAGGCCATCTCTCGATTGATTTCAGCCAAAGAAAAAAATGAAAAAATATTGGTGTACGGCGATTACGACGTTGACGGAACAACTGCCGTGGCTGTCTTCTATAGTTTTTTGAAGCATGAAGGATTCGAATGCGATTTTTATATTCCGGATAGATATAAGGAAGGATATGGGTTTTCAGCGGCAGGGGTCGAATTCGCGCACGAAAATAATTTTTCGCTCATTGTAACATTAGACTGCGGAATTAAGGACGGTCCGCGTATTGAACAATGCAATGAATACGGAATAGACGTCATTGTTTGTGACCACCACACCCCTGAAATTCTTCCTCCAGCATTCGCCGTCGTGAATCCAAAAAGGACAGATTGCACATACGAGAACAAAGGACGGTGCGGATGCGCGGTTGGATTCAAAGTCATTTGCGCCTGGTTCATTCATCACAACGAACCGCTTGATTTTGCTTATTCCTTTCTTGATTTAGTGGCAGTTGCCACCGGAGCAGATATTGTTCCCGTCACCCCCGAAAATCGCGTCCTGCTCCATTTCGGATTGAAGGAGATAAACACACACTTTCGTCCAGGTATCGCAGAACTGCTCACCAACGCAAAGCACAGCGGAAAAGTTCTGAAGGTTGTCGATTTGGTTTTCTTGCTTGCACCGCGCATAAATGCAGCCGGAAGAATTTTTTCAGGTAAACGGGCCGTTGAAGTTCTTGTCGCTCAAAATTCGGAAGACGCAAAAGTTGTCGCTGCAGAAATCGAAAAGAACAACTATGAAAGAAAAGGACTCGATCGAAACATCACCCAAGAGGCCCTCGACATTATTGCGGTCGACCCTTTTTACGAAGACAGTTTCACTACGGTCGTTAAAAAAGAAGGGTGGCACAAAGGTGTTGTCGGAATTGTTGCTTCGCGAATCATTGAAAATTATTATAAACCCGCCATAGTGCTTGTTGAGGAAGATAGCATTCTTTCAGGAAGCGTTCGATCAATCGAGGGTATTGATGTGTACGACATGCTCTCTGCTTGCTCGGAACATTTGATTCAGTTTGGTGGACACAGCATGGCAGCAGGGCTGAAATTAAAGTCGGAAAACTTTATTGCCTTTCGCGAAGCGTTCGACAAAGTCGTTCGCAAATTCACGAATGACATTCGAATAGAGAGATGTCATTTTTACGACACTGAAATTCAATTCGACCAAATCACGTTTGCGCTTTATGAATCGCTGCAGCCATTAGAGCCTCACGGACCAGAGAATTTACGTCCAGTTTTCCTTTCAAAAAACATTAAAAACGCAAGATTCACGAAACTCGTTGGCGCTCATGCCGATCATTTGCAATTGCATGTAAAGCAGGCGGGAAATATGGCTGAAATGAAGGGCATTGCCTTCAAGATGAAAGATTGGGTTTTTCCTATTTTGGAAGGAAAAGAAATTGACTTGCTTTTTCAACTCAATGAAAACGTTTGGAACGGACAAAGCTCTATTCAATTGGAGGTGCTTGATATTCGATTGAGTGCCTAACCTACTATCTTTGCCGCATGGAACAAGAACGTACTGAGCTTTCTGCTCTCGGAGAATTCACACTAATTAAGCATTTGACACAATACTTCCTTCCGAAAAACGAAGGGACTATTCGCGATGCCGGAGACGATGCTGCAGTGATGCAGCCGATGGAAGGAAAACAGTTGGTAATGACAACCGACATGTTGGTGGAAGGAGTTCATTTCGATTTAATGTACACTCCGCTAAAGCATCTTGGATACAAAAGCGTTGTGGTGAATCTTTCAGACATCTGCGCCATGAATGCGACGCCCACACAGTTCACGGTAGGTTTAGCAGTGAGCAATAAATATTCTGTGGAAGCCCTTGAAGAACTTTACTCTGGAATACTTGCCGCATGCGATGCGTACGGAGTGGATATGGTTGGAGGCGATACGACTACCATTCCAACAGGATGTGTCATTTCAATTACAGCCATTGGATACGCAAATAAAGAAGACATAGCTTTAAGAAGCACTGTGAAGGAAGGCGATTTACTTGTGGTATCGGGAGATTTAGGCGGAGCTTATATGGGGCTACAAGTATTGGAACGCGAAAAAGAAGTTTTCAAAAGTGCGCCCACTGCTCAACCGAGTTTAGAAAATTACGATTACATCTTAGCGCGACAGTTGAAGCCTGAAGCACGACTAGACATCGTGCAATTATTAGCTAAGCTTGAAGTTAAGCCAACGGCCATGATTGACATTTCAGATGGACTCTCTTCTGAGATTCTTCATCTTGCTGAAGAGAGTGAATGCACGTTTGCCATTTACGAAGACAAATTACCCATTGCTCCTGAAACGCGCGATGCTGCCAAGGAACACAACATTGATCCAACGACATGCGCGTTAAACGGCGGTGAAGATTACGAGTTGTTGTTTACGGTTTCACAAAACGACTTCGAAAAAATTAAAGGCAATCCAAATCTGAGTATTATTGGACATGCCACAGAAAAAGCTGGTGAAAACCTGTTAATGACTATTGGCGGCGGTTCTGTTACACTCAGTGCTCAGGGTTGGAAGACACTATAAAGGCATCCCAAACCAGCGAAATAGTAGCGTAAGATTCGGGCAATCTCGAAGTGAGTATATTTTGTGAACACCATTCTACCAGCTCTATTTCCTCTTCCGTTTGAGGTATTAATCTGGGTGAGCCCTCGCATTTCATTAGAAACCACGTGCTGCGCTTCAACACCCATTTACCTTTTAACTCATAGGTATGAAAGGTATCAACCAGATGCTTTTCAATATGCATTCCAACAAGACCCGTCTCTTCTTCTACTTCACGAAGCGCGCCATCTTCATCGTTTTCACCTTTTTCAATTTTCCCCTTTGGCAAGTCCCAGTATCCTTTGCGCTTAATCATAAGATATTCACCATTCCCGTTTTCTACCAACCCGCCTGCCGCATTTATGCTTTTATAGGTCCCGAAATAGTTAACAAACTCTTCTTGTGAAAAAGTTAATGTACGACCAAGGTGTGAGACGACGTATTTTCGCGGCATGGATTCAAACATTGAAGTGGGATTACAAGTAGCTGATTATCTTTTGCAAATTAAAGCAATTGAATTGAAACCTCAAGCCCCATTCACCTGGGCAAGCGGATTGAAGTCGCCTATTTACTGCGATAACCGCAAAACTCTTTCATTCCCTGTTTGCAGAACTCATATTCGTCAGCAGTTTGTAAATGTTATTCAAGAAAAGTTCGGAACACCTGATATTATTGCTGGTGTAGCCACTGGTGGTATTGCTATCGGTGCATTAGTTGCTCAAGAAATGGGAATTCCATACGCTTACGTTCGTAGCGAAGTTAAAAAACACGGATTAGGAAATCAGGTTGAAGGGGTAGTAGAACCGAATCAAAAAGTTGTCGTTATTGAAGATCTTATTTCAACCGGAAAAAGTAGCCTTAGCGCTGTAAGTGCTTTGCGCGAAGCCGGACTGGATATTATGGGAATGGTGGCCATATTCACTTATGATTTTCAAATTGCGAAAGAAGCGTTTCAAGACGCTGATGTTAAATTACATACACTTACCGATTACCACGCATTGCTTCAGCAAGCGTTGAGAAAAGAATACATCAGCGAAGAACAATTAAGCACGTTAAAAGTGTGGAGAGAAGATCCAGCCGCGTGGAGCGCTGCTTTCCTTGAAACACATTCCAATGGCTAAATTCACAAGCAAAATTGTTGAAGTAAATGCCCCCATCGCTGAGGTGCACACCTACTTGCAAAACATGGCGAACATTCAACGCCTACTTCCTTTAGATAAAATTTCGAATTGGAGTAACACAGAAGATTCCTGTTGTTTTAAAATTCAAAATGTTTACACCATCGAATTGAAACGCGTGAATGCCGTTTTGAACGATGAAGATGCTGAAACTACTTTCGAGACAACTGATAAAAGTCCCTTTCCTTTCGTGTTGAAAGCAAAATTGAAAAGCAACGGAGCAACAACCACCGCTCATCAAGATTGCGACGCTAACATTAATCCGTTTATGGAAATGATGGTGAAAGGTCCCTTCCAACAATTATTCGATTACATGTCGGAACGTCTAGCGAAAGAATTCGTTTAGTATATTCGTTTCATGTATAAAAGATTATTCGACTTCGCCTACGATCAATTGGAGCATCTTCCACTTGAAGTTATGTTCCGCAGCAAATGCAACGGAGAGTGGGAAACTTACTCAACACAAAAGTTTATTGATCAGGTCAATCTACTAAGCAATGGACTTGTAGAATACGGCCTTAAACCCGGAGAAAAAGTTGCGCTAATCACCGATGCAAGCCGCACCGAATGGAACATTTGTGATCATGCCGCTTTACAAATAGGAGCTGTCGATGTTCCCATTTATCCTACCATGACCGAGCATGATATTCAATACATTTTGAATCACAGCGAGGCAACGATATGTTTCGTTTCGAACCTGGAACTACTCAACAAAATTCGAAACATTCGTCAAAACACACCTTTATTGAAAGAAGTTTTCACCTTCGAGAAAATTGAAGGAGCTAGACATTGGAAAGAATTACTCTCATTGAATGAAGATTCTGCGGCGGAAGTTCAAACGCGAAAAGATAAAATTAAGACCGAAGACTTAGCAACAATAATCTACACTTCAGGAACTACAGGACTTCCAAAAGGAGTCATGCTTTCACATAGCAACATTGCTTCGAATGTAGAACTCTGTGTTGACAGGTTGCCTGAATTGGTAAAAGGTCAGGCACGTTGTGTGAGTTTCCTTCCCGTTTGTCACATCTTCGAGCGCATGCTGCATTACTTGTACATCAACAATAGCGTGAGCATTACGCTAACAGGAATGGACAACATTAAAGAGGATTTAATAGCGAACAAGCCCCATATTTTCACAGCGGTTCCGCGACTCTTAGAAAAATTCTTCGACGGAATTATTGCAAAAGGCGAAGCGAATACAGGAATTAAAAAATCCCTTTTTCAATGGGCTGTCAAACTTGCACTTCAATGGGAACCGGAAGGCGCCAACGGAAGTTGGTATGAATTCAAGTTGAAGATTGCAAAAAAGCTTGTCTTCAGCAAAGTTAAAACTGCGCTTGGCTTGACAGAAATTGGCGCCATTGCTTGTGGCTCTGCAGCTCTTCAACCGCGACTTGCTCGATTCTTTACAGCCGCGGGTATTCCAATTAAAGAAGGTTATGGACTTACAGAAACTTCTCCTGTTATTTCCGTGAATACCTTGCGTACACCAAACATGTATTATCCGGGAACAGTGGGTACTATTATACCTAAAACCGACGTGAAATTCGCTTCTGACGGAGA
>CAMDFE010000004.1 GCA_945897395.1 Chryseobacterium gleum
AATGTACCCAATCCAATGTGCAGCGTTAATTCTGCCATGTGAATTCCAGCAATTTCCAAACGCTTAGAAAGCTGTTTCGAAAAGTGAAGTCCCGCTGTTGGTGCCGCCACTGCGCCTTCATACTTCGCGTAAATCGTCTGATATCGCTCGGCATCTTCCGGTTCAACCAGACGCTCAATGTACTTTGGAAGTGGCGTCTCACCTAGGCTATAAACCAATTTTTTGAAATCTTCATGGGGAACATCGTACAAGAAACGAAGCGTTCTTCCACGAGAAGTCGTGTTATCTATAACCTCGGCTACCAACTCATCGTTTGGACCGAAATACAATTTATTTCCAATACGAATCTTACGAGCTGGATCTACTACGGTGTCCCAAAGCAAACTCTTGTCGTTCAATTCACGCAACAAGAAAACCTCGATCATTGACCCAGTTTTTTCTTTGTTCCCATACATGCGCGCAGGAAAAACCTTAGTGTTGTTGTTCACCATTACATCGCCTTCGCTGAAATAATCCAGCACATCGCGAAATTTCTTGTGCTCAATCTTTCCAGTCTTACGGTCCAAGACCATTAATTTGGAATCGTCGCGGTGAGGCAGAGGATGCTGAGCTATTAATTCTTTAGGCAATTCATATTTGAATTGACCCAATTTCATTGTGGAAATCAAGGTGTTATTATTTAGGTGGGGGGCGAAAGTACGAAATCAAAAAGCCTTTGTAAAGACCTTTTTCACCGAGTCGTCGCTAAAATGCTCATTTACAGCTTCATAACTAGGGTAAAATAACTTCACCCAGTCCATTGGACTCTTCGCTTCGTCTATACGAAACGGAAAACTCTCAGTTCGTCGCAAGACGCTTAGGTATCCGCCAACACCCAATCTCTGCCCAAAATCATTCGCAATAGACCGTATGTATGTTCCCTTCGAGCATCGAATGCGAAACGACACTTCCTTTCCGTCAAAATCAGTCAATTCAAACGTTTCAATTTCAATTAAGTTTTCGCGCATTTTCACTTCTTCATTTTTCCGTGCCATTTCATACGCACGAACTCCATCGATTTGTTTTGCGCTATAGACAGGAGGCATTTGCAGTTGCTCTCCAATGAACAACTTCGCGACTTCCTCTAATTGCTGAGGTGTTAAATGATCCGTAGATTGAAAATTCTCGGGCAAGGTTTCCTTATCGAAACTGGGTGTGGTTGCACCAAGTAAAATCTTGCCCGTATACTCTTTCGTGCCGCCTTGAATGTCTTCAATGGACTTAGTCATCTTGCCCGTGCAAACAACGAGCAGCCCTGTTGCCAGGGGATCTAGCGTGCCCGCATGTCCAATTTTAAACTTCGGAAATTTTCCTTCGCTACGTAATATCCATTTCAACTTTCCCACAACATCGAAACTGGTCCAATTCAAGGGTTTGTCAACCAAAAGAATTCGGCCTTCCAACAACTCATTCGCATCGGAAACTGAACAAAGTTTTTGAAAGTCGTTCATTAAACGTGTAGCATTAATTCTTTGGCGGTTTGAAGCGCTGCCTCACCTGCCTGATCTCCGCCTAACATGTGGGCTAATTCCATCTCTCTATCTGCAACACTCAACTCCTGCAAATCGCTCACGGTAGTCTCGCCTTCCACACGTTTCGTAACTCTAAAATGCTGATGGGCCTTCGAAGCTATTTGAGGTAAGTGAGTAATGACCAACAGTTGCGCAGAAGCCGACATTTCTCGGAGCAAGGAGGCAATTCGATTACCCGTTTCTCCGCCAACACCCTGATCAATTTCGTCAAGAATAAGCACGGGCATTTCATTTAAATGTGCTGTTGCCGCCTTAATGGCTAACATGACGCGCGAAATTTCTCCACCCGAAGCAACCGCTTTAATATCTTCGAAAGGCTGCCCTTTGTTTGCTGAAAAAGCAAAGCGTAAATTCTCGGCACCGTATAAATGCAGTTCAGGAGTCCCTGTAACTTCAATTTGAAATTGCGCATGAGCCAAATTCAATTTATGCAACGAAGAAGAAATTGCTTTTTCCGCTTCCTTCACCCCTTTCATGCGTAAGTGCGACAATTTCGTCGCGAGCTCTTTGCACTCATTTTCCAACCGCTGTTCTTCCTTTTCTTTATTTTGAATGGAAGACTCTAAAGCCTCGGTCAATTGGGCATCCTGTTCAAGCTTCAATTTCAAAGCATTCAATGAGTCAATACTATTCACGTTGTGTTTTCTGAACATCTTGAACACAAAATTCAAACGCTCTTCGATAAAAGAAGCGCGCTCCGGATCTAGTGTAACGGAATCCGAGAACTTCTGTAAGTCAATATCTACCTCACGAAGCTCAGCAATAACCGATTCCAATTGAGCCGAAAATTGTTCCAACTTCGCATGGCCACTCTCCCACTTCATCAATTGCTGCTTGGCTATTTTCAGTTGTTGAAGGATATTGCTATCACCCTCGTTCAACAAATTCGTTACGGTGTGCAACGATTCTAAAAGTTCACCCGAGTTCTGTTGAAGATTCAATTCACCTTCCATTTCAGCGACATCAAAGGAATTGAAATCTTCTTGTGCCAATTCATTCAATTGAAATAAGCGATAGTCTTCCGTTGCCTTTTCATTGTTTAATTGAAGTCGAAGTTGCTCCAATTCGTTTTGAGTCTCGCGCCATTTCAAAAAACTCGATCGATATGAATTCCAAACCTCTTTCGACTTTGAAAACGCATCAACCATTTCATATCGAAATGATTTGCGGAACAAAAGCGCATTTTCGTGCTGAGAATGCAGGTCTACCAACTGCTCTGTGAAGTTCTTCAATATTGCTAACGCAACAGGAGTATCGTTAATAAATGCTCTGCTCTTTCCTTTGCTATTTACCTCTCTTCGAACAACGGTGTCTTCCGAAAAGTCTAAATCATTTTCTTGAAAAAATGAATCAAATCGATTTTTCGAAATTGCAAACACTGCTTCAACCGTGCATTTGTCTTGTCCAACACGAATGCTCTTTACATCAGAACGATCGCCCAGAAGTAAGGCAAATGCGTCTAACAAAATCGACTTTCCACTTCCCGTTTCACCCGTTATGGCTACAAAACCTTTATTGAAGTTTACGTGCAGCGATTCAATGAGAACATAATTCCGAATATGAAGCGATTTTAGCATAAAGCGAATTTACAGCTAGGCATTATTGAATAACGAAAAAAGTTATGCCTATTTCTGTAAAATACGATCGTATTTCGCAATGTTACCTGGATCTAAACGCTTACATAATTCCGCTATCGGCGTTTTTTGTTCATCGGGTAACGGCTTGAATATATTCACAATTTCATCGGCCTTCGCATAATAAAAGACCTGCATATTGTAAGATGATGGCTTAATTTTATGAATGTTATTTAGGCCGTTCAGCGCATCAATTATATTATTCGTGGCAGTCGCTCGTTCAGTGTACATTTTATCCAGACCTTGACGATGGTAGTTGTAATTCGCTTCGCGAAGTGGACTAAATGTTTCCGTGAGAATGTTTTCAATTAACCAATATCTGTTTTGTTGTCCCTTTTCTCCACTGGCCCGCCATCCTGATTCCGGGGCATTCTGCGCATTTGTAACAATTGTCTGGCAAATCAAGAAATTATCCGTTCCCCCTTCCAATGAAAATGAATCGTAATCACTTGCGATAATATAAAGAGCATAGAATGCTAAAACACTGCTTAGGTTATCTCTGTGTTGATCGGGTGACCATTGCAATTGCGTATTTTCCTGAAACTGAAAAGTTAAATTTCTATCGTTGATTGAAACAAGCGGCGTTTTGTAATCAGTATTATAAACCGGTCTACTTGAACCAATTTGAATGGTACCCTCGAAATCGCGCTGGCTGTTTTGTTTTTCAATAGTAATTTGAATCGTACAAGGTATGCGCTCATCTTGCTGCCATTGGTCTTTCGACCATTTCCTTCCATTTAAAAACTCTTCAATGGCTCGCTCCATAGTTTGAAAAACTTCCGGGCCGGAAATCATAATTCTTGGCGGAATAATCTTCACGTCACAATTCAATTCTTGCGCTAACGCATGAAACGAAATGAAAAATAAAATCAGATATATTATACTTTTCTTCATTGAAAAAGGTCGGCTATTTCAGTGGAAATAATTTGAGCTATTTCCGTTTTCGATTTTAAAGATATTTCTTTTTTACTTCCGTTGGAATGAAAAAGAGTAATGGCATTGTTGTCTGAACCAAAATACACGCCTTCGGTCTTGAGTGAATTCAAGATTAAAAGATCTGCGTTCTTTCGATTCATTTTAGCAATTGCATGCGCTTCCTCGTTTTCTGTTTCTAGAGCAAAGCAAATCAATTTTTGATTTTGATTTTTTATTTTACCCAATGAAGCTGCTATGTCCTCTGTTTCTTCCAAGCGCAGCTCTAACGGAGAATTCTTCTTTTTTATTTTCTCGGTGCTAACATTTACTGGACGATAATCTGCGACCGCGGCTGCCAATACAGCAAAGTCCGAATGTTGAAATTCGCGTGTGCAGGCCTCATACATTTCAAGAGCACTCTCAATGCGTATAATTTTTATTCCATCTGGAATATTTTCGTGCACAGGTCCTAATACCAAGGTTACATCGGCTCCAAGCGCGCGTAATGCTTGCGCTATGGCAATGCCCATTTTTCCGCTTGATCGATTCCCTATAAACCGAACAGGATCTATTGCCTCGTAGGTTGGACCAGCATTTACTAGCGCCCTTTTTCCTTTCAACAGTTGATTCGGATTGAAATGAGAAATCACTATACCAAGAATTTCCTCGGGTTCCGAGAGCCTTCCCTTTCCAATTAATCCACTGGCTAACTCTCCGTATCCGGGAGCAAGAACAGTGCAACCCATTTCTTCAATACGCATCAAATTCTCCTGTGTTCCCGAATGCTCCATCATATCGTGATCCATTGCCGGTGCAAAAAATAATGGACACTGCGCGCTCATAAGGACGGCTAGTAAATAAGAATCGCACATTCCTGCAGCATACTTCGCAAGCGTGTTCGCAGTGCATGGGGCAACAAGTATAAGGTCGGCCCAAAGAGCCATTTCCACATGATTGTTCCAAACGCCGTTCAAATTACTCTCTGTGAAATCAGAACAAACCGGGTGCTTAGAAAGGGTGCTGAAGGAAAGGGGTTGAATGAACTCATGTGCCGATTTACTCATGATAACTTTGACCTCGGCACCTTCTTTCACAAGAAGTCGCAACAAGAACAGAGACTTGTAGGCACTAATGGAACCTGTTACGGCGAGTACTATTTTTTTTCCTTTCAACACGAGGTAAACCTAATAAAAAAACCCCGAAAATCGGGGTTTCAAAGAATTCAATTCAATATTATTTCTCTTCTTCTTCTGGATAACGGAAAAATATTGCTCCTTCCTCCAATTCTTGTATAGCTATGCTGTGAGCCTTTGGCAATCTTTCGTAGTAACGTGAGATTTCAATTTGCTCGCGGTTTTCGAAAACCTCTTCCAAATTGTCTTGGTTGCTACCAAATTCTTCAAGCTTTTGGGTCAACTCTTCTTTTATTTCACGAGCAATTTGAAAAGTACGTTTGTTCAAAAGAACACAAGTTTCAAATAAGTTTCCTTCTACTTTCTCGTACAACTCATTCGTGTTGCGCGTGATGGTTGTTTTGGCTGCCGTTGAGGTTTTATAGTTGCTCATAATGATTCTATTTTGTCGTTAATTTCGTTACCATTTTATCACTCTTTAGATAGAAATCTTCAGCACTATCTAAAAAGATGCTTTTTGGAAAAGCGGATACAAATGTAATATAAGATTCCATTGTTTCTCTATAACGCTCCAATTTCTTTGTGTCAATACTGCCCTCAGCCAACAAATATTTGCTTTCGATGATCAAAAGCATCGCCTTTTCTCTGAATTTCGATTGCGGATATTTCTTTAAAAATTCTTGCAGACTGCTTGATGCCGCTTTGTATTTCATGGTTTGAACATACAATTCTGCCACTTCAAAATCCTTTTTTTCAATTTTGAAATTGAGATCGCTAATCATGTGATTTGCAGAATCTCGCAAAGCGCTATTCGGATATTGATCTAGGAAATACTGCAATTCGTCAACCGCGGTCTTCGAATCGGTCTGATCTAAGGTGTAATTGGGTGACAAGCTATAGCTGCAAAGCGCCGCCATGAATAAACACTCCTCTGCCTTTGGACTTGTTGAAAAGGATTTTGCATAGGACTTAAAATAGTAATTGCCCATATAATAGTCCTTCAGACAATAATGCGTCTTGGCAAAATAATAATAAACCTCTTCAGACTGTTGGGTTCCGCGTGTTAAACCTATTAGCTCTTCCAGCATGGGTAATGCCTTGAAACACTCACCATCTTCGTAATACTTTTTGGCGTTAGCCATTTTTTTTGTAGGGTCAGTCTCTTTCAAGGCCTTGCTGTACTCAGTACAGCCCGAAACTGCTATTGCTAACGCGAATAAGAGGATGATAGATCTTTTCATTTCCAGCGCAAAAATAGGGTTTTGCGGTCAAGTAACGGCAAAAGAATCACAATCGTCTGTTCACAAGATGATAATTCATAGGTCACATTAGATAATTCCTCATTATTTTTGTAGTTCTAAAAAATTTGTACGTGGATATATTCGAAAAAATCAAGAACAACAGAGGACCCCTTGGTCAGCACTCCAAAGAGTCTCATGGCTATTTTACTTTCCCTAAACTAGAAGGTGACATTGGCGCTCACATGACATTCCGTGGGAAACCAGTATTGACGTGGAGTTTGAACAACTACCTCGGTTTAGCTAATCATCCAGATGTTCGCAAGGCAGATGCAGATGCTGCTGCAGAATGGGGCATGGCTTATCCAATGGGTGCACGAATGATGTCTGGACAGACCAAATATCACGAGCAACTAGAGCAAGAACTTGCTGCATTCATGCACAAAGAAGATGCTTTCTTGTTGAACTTCGGTTACCAAGGTTGTATGTCGGCAATTGAAGCCCTAGTTGGAAGACACGATGTAATTGTATATGATAGTGAGAGCCATGCGTGCATGGTAGACGGTGTTCGTTTGCACCAAGGGAAGCGTTTTGTTTTCCAGCACAACGACATGGCTAGTTTCGAAAAAATGTTGAACCAAGCGAAGCGCTTAACCGATCAGACCGGTGGTGGAATCTTGGTTATGACTGAAGGCGTTTTCGGAATGGCGGGCGACCAAGGAAAAATAAAAGAAATTGCTGAATTCAAAAAAGTTATTCCTTTCCGTTTATTTGTAGATGATGCACACGGATTTGGATCAATCGGTAAAGACGGACGTGGTGCTGGAGATTTCCAAGGAGTGCAAGATCAGATTGATGTTTACTTCGGAACATTTGCGAAAGCAATGGCTACGATAGGAGCTTTCGTGGTATCTGAAGCGCATGTCATTGAATTCTTGCGTTACAACATGCGTTCACAAACATTTGCGAAGGCACTTCCAATGCCTATCGTAATTGGCGCTCTGAAGCGTTTAGATATGATTCGCACAATGCCAGAACTACAAGACAACTTGTGGAACGTTGCCCGTGCTTTACAAAGCGGTTTGAAAGAGGCTGGATTCGATATCGGGCATACCAACAGTGTAGTTACCCCCGTGTTTTTAAAAGGAACTCTGGGTGAAGCCACCAACGTAACCGTTGAGCTTCGAGAAACATACGGCATCTTCTGCTCTATTGTAGTTTATCCGGTTGTTCCTAAAGACGTGATCATGTTGCGATTAATTCCAACTACTGTTCACACTTTAGAAGACGTTCGTTTCACCATCGAGTGTTTCTCGAAAGTTCGTGAAAAACTCGAAGCGGGAGAATACAAAGCCGAAAAGATTGCTTCTTGGGGTTAAGATTAATTCCGATTACTCATATTTTAAAATTAGCTTCTTCGGAAGTCAATTGTTTTAAAGAACTCTCATTATATTTATCACATGAACAAATTCTATCATTTAACTTTCACATTAGGTGCAGCTGGAATGTTATTCTTTGCAGGTATAGAATCCAGTAACGGTAAGGCAGGTGCTACAGGTTCTCCAGGCGAGAAAACCTGCAGCCAAACGGGTTGCCACACAGGAAGCACAAACAACTCCATGGGGGGATCGGTTGCGCTTACTTCCTCCGACCTTGTAAATTGGGAATACACGCCTGGACAAACCTATACGCTAACAGCAACGGTGACGCAGCAAGGCAGATCTTTGTTTGGTGTTGGTCTAGAGGCGTTGCTTCCTTCGGGAGCAAATGCAGGAAACCTTGTTCCTGGGACCGGCACAACAACCAAAAACGCAACTATTTCAGGAAATTCAAGAAAAAATATTGTACATAATACGAACGCTGGTGCCACGGCTAACGCCCATTCATTCACGTTTACGTGGACAGCGCCAGCAACCGATGTTGGCCCAATAACCATGTATTTCGCAGGTAATGCCGCGAACGACAACGGTACAGCAACTGGAGATTATATTTACAACGCCTCTCAAGTTGTTGCGCCTGCAGGTGTTGGTATTTCTGAACAAGAGAATTCACCTTTCACTTTTTCGTTTTATCCAAATCCAACAACAGAAAACATTACAGTGAACTATTCATTGGAAGAATCTGCGAAGGTTCAATATGTCATTTATGATTTAACTGGAAAGAAAGTTCAAACTGAAGCTGCTACTCGCTTCCCTGGTGCACAGCAACAAAGCATTGATGTAAACAGCCTTCAGGCTGGAACATACTTGCTAAGTTTGAATGTAAACGGAAGCGTTATCACCAAGAGATTCGTGAAGAAATAATTGCTTTTTCAAAGCATAAAAAAAGAGCACCAATTCGGTGCTCTTTTCATTTTCTATAATTTCAATTAGATAAACATCAATACGGGTTCTTCCAACATTGCTTTCAATGTTTGAAGGAATGCTGATCCCGACGCACCGTCTACTACACGGTGATCACAGCTCAATGTCAATTTCATGGTGTGTCCAGGTACTACAGCACCGTTCTTCACAACAGGAACTTCACGAATAGCACCCACAGCAAGAATACAAGCGTCTGGCGGATTCACAATAGCTGTGAATTCTTCTATTCCGAACATACCTAAGTTTGAAATGGTGAAAGTGTTTCCTTCCCAATCAGATGGCTGAAGTTTTTTGGTCTTCGCTTTCTCTGCGAATGTTTTCACTTCTTGATTAATCTGAGCCAATGTCTTTGTATCAGCAAATCTCACAACAGGAACCAACAAACCATCTTCAACAGCCACCGCTATGCCCATGTGAACGTGGTGGTTGTATCGAATGGTATCTCCTTGCCATGATGAATTCACCTTTGGGTGTTGTTTCAAAGCCAATGCTGTGGCCTTAACAACCATATCGTTGAATGACACTTTCGATCCGGTTGCTGCATTCATTGCTGCACGCGCTTCAACCGCTCTCCCCATATTAATTTCCATTGTTAAATAGAAATGCGGAGCGGTGAATTTGCTTTCAGCTAAACGACGGGCAATGGTTTTACGCATTTGCGATACGTTCTCTTCGGTGTATGATTCAACCGCAGACGCCGATTGAACAGAAGCGCCTGCCATGAAGGCATCAACGTCTCTTCTAACAATTCTTCCGCCGTCACCTGAACCAGGGATGTATTGCAACGGTAAGCCTTTGTCTTCTGCTAATTTCTTTGCTAATGGACTCACACGCATGCGTCCGTCATTGAACGGTACCGGAGCTGCAGCTGGAGCATGCGCCGCAGCAACTGGTGATGGAGTTGCAACTGCCTTTGGGGCTTCAGCAACTGGAGCTTTTGGAGCAGGAGCAGCAGCAACTGGCGCTTCTTCCTTCGCTGCAGGAGCAGCGCCTTCAGCAGCAACAATAGCCGAAACGTCTTCACCTTCCTTTCCGAATACAGCAAGCAAAGCATCTACTGCAACAGTTTCTCCTTTCTGCACACCTATGTAAAGTAGAATTCCATCTACATAGGATTCAAATTCCATGGTTGCCTTGTCGGTTTCAATTTCCGCCAACAACTCACCACTTTTAACTTTATCGCCCACCTTTTTGTGCCAAGCCGCAACGGTTCCATCCGTCATGGTGTCACTTAGTTTGGGCATACGAACTATTTCAGCCATAATTTTTTTATTAGTCGGTTACGTAAGGGTAATCGTCGTGGGAATATACGTCTTTATAAATTTCTTCCTTTTCTGGAAGTGGCGAGTTCTCGGCGAATTCCACTGATGCTAGAACCACTGCCTTAATCTCTTCTTCCATTGCTTCTATTTCCGTTTCAGTCATCCACTTGTTATCGCGAATTTTTCTCAAAACGAATTCAATAGGATCTTGATCAATATACTCTTGAACCTCTTCCTTGCTGCGGTATTTCTGAGGATCGCTCATACTGTGTCCTTTGTAGCGGTAAGTTTGAATGTCTAACAACGTTGGGCCGTCACCTGCTCTTCCTCTTGCAACCGCTCGGTCGAAGGCTTCAGCAACAGCTTCAGGATTCATTCCGTCAACAGATTCAGAAGGCATCTCGAAACTAGCACCTAGGGTTTTCAAATCGGTTACATTCGAAGTACGCTCAACAGATGTACCCATAGCGTACTGATTGTTTTCAATAACGAAAATGCAAGGAATCTTCCATGTCATTGCCATGTTGAACGTCTCATATAAAGCACCTTGACGTGCAGCTCCGTCTCCAAAGAAACAAACCGTCACGTGATCTTCACCTCTGTATTTATCGGCGAAAGCAATACCTGCTCCCATTGGTATCTGAGCTCCAACAATTCCGTGTCCACCAAACAAATTTCTTTCTTTGTCGAACATGTGCATAGAGCCCCCTTTTCCTTTTGAAAGTCCTGTTGACCTTCCGTACAATTCAGCCATCACACGGTTCGGATCTGAACCCATCACCAACGGATGAGCGTGGTCACGGTATGCTGTAATAACCTTATCGGTTGGCTTAATCGCTTCCATCATTCCTGAAAGAATGGCCTCTTGTCCAATGTACAAGTGACAGAATCCACCGAATTTTTGTTGAATGTACAACTGACCGCACTTCTCTTCGAACTTGCGCATCAATAGCATTTCACGATACCACTTTAAGTAAGTAGCCTTTGTAAAGCGTTCTCCTGTTGGAGTTGACGCATTTTTTGTTGACTTCGACGCTGTTGCCATAATTTTTTGTTCCTTGCAAATATAGTTACGAAGGCCTTGTTGAAAAAGACTTCCTCTAAAAAGTGTACCGTGTACACTACCTTATTGTAAAAAATACTATATGGTTTTCTTGAACTGATTCAAGAAGCGCATATCGTTTTCAAAGAAGTGCCTAAGATCATCTACCCCGTATCGCAGCATGGCAATTCGTTCGATGCCCATTCCGAAAGCGAATCCAGAATACTTCTCAGGATCTATTCCAGATGCCAATAAAACATTCGGGTCTACCATTCCGCATCCCATAATTTCCAACCAACCTGTTCCTTTTGTAATACGATAATCTGCTGGTGTTTCCAATCCCCAATATACATCCATCTCAGCACTTGGCTCGGTGAATGGGAAGTAAGAAGGACGCAAACGAATCTTAGCTTTTCCAAAAAACGCTTCCGTAAACATTTGAAGCACTTGCTTCATGTCGGCAAAAGAAACACCTTCGTCAATGTACAATCCTTCGATCTGATGGAATTGACAATGCGCGCGGCTAGAGATTGCTTCATTTCGGTAAACCCTTCCTGGCATAACAATGCGAATGGGCGGCTTAGTCGTTTCCATCACTCGCACTTGCACACTGCTCGTGTGTGTGCGAAGAACAGTATCCGGCTGACCTTCCACAAAAAACGTGTCCTGCATATCACGAGCGGGATGCTCCGGTGAGAAATTCAATCCAGAGAATACATGCCAATCGTCTTCAATCTCTGGTCCGTCTTCTACACTAAATCCCATTCGCTCAAAAATGGAAAGGATTTCTTCGCGAACCAACTGCAAGGGATGTCTACTTCCGTGTGTCCACTCTCCATGTGGGCGAGTGAAATCGGGAACTTCAACGTCACCTTTATTCGATTTGAATTGCAAAGAACCTTCATCTATTTTTTCTTGAACGGAAGTTTTCAATCCGTTCATTACTGCTCCCACTGCCTTTTTTTCTTCGTTTGGAATGGCCTTGAAGGCCTCGAACAAATCGTTCAAGATGCCCTTTCTTCCTAAATATTTCACACGAAAAGCTTCTACCTCATCGGCAGAGTTGAGTTGGGTGGAAGCAACTTCAAGTTTCAGTTGCTCTATTTGTTCAACCAAACTCACTTGATCACCTCCATTTTCATGCTAATGTCTTGAAGTGGTCTGTCACCGGCAGCAGTTGGCATGGAAAGAATCTTGTCAAGCACGTCCAATCCCTCTACAACTTCTCCAAATACCGTATAATCCATATCCAATTGCGCTGTACCTCCAACGGTCTTGTATAATTCGCGTTGCTCAGGGGTGTATGCGAAATTCGCATTCTTTTGCTTCACGTATTGTTCAACTTGATTGATTTGAGCGTCTGTCATGGCTTGTCCTTGAGCAATGTAGAACTGACTTCCGCTTGACGCTTTCGTTGGATTCGAAAAATCACCTTGACGCGCAGCCGCAAGTGCACCTTTCTTATGAATGAAGTTCGAATTGAACTCAGCTGGAACGGTATACCCAGGTCCACCCATGCCCAATTGCGCTCCTGCATCTGCTCCGCGACTGTTCGGGTCTCCACCTTGAGCCATAAACCCACGGATACAACGGTGAAACAACAAATCGTTGTAAAATCCTGATTCAACCAACTTAATGAAATTATCTCTGTGCTGCGGGGTTTCGTCATAAAGACGAATAACCATATCGCCTAATGAAGTTGTAACCTTAATACGTGTGTTGGTGTGATCTGTTTGCATGTTGTTATTTGTTTGATTCTCTTTGTTTTCAATAGGTACAGGCTCTCCAATGGTTAAATTAGAAGCGCCAGTTTTAACGGGGTCTTGCGATTTACATCCTGTCGCATTCAAGAATAGAAGGAAAGAAAAAATAGCAAAACCGCAGAAAGATAGACGTGAATTCATTTTTTTTTCTTTAATTTGTGATACTTAACCGAATAATTGTCGACAAAATTAAGCAAACGTCTATGAAGGCTACACGAACTTTTCAATTTGTTTTAGGAATTTTATTTTTAGTGGGAACTACAATGACCTTAACCTCATGTGTTAAAGAAGAACCTACCGTGGCGGTAGTTCGTGTTGTAGATGCGAACGGCGATCCTGTGCAGGGTGCTTCAGTGCGTTTGTACGGTTCACCTTCTCAAACTCCTCCTCCTCCAAATGCTATTGCATTGGACACAACATTAACTACAGATGCTACTGGCACGGTAACAATGGATTATTCTGAAAACTACAAACTTGGTCAAGCTGGGTTCGCCGTTTTGGACATTGAAGCATACAAAGGCGCCCTTTATGGCGTTGGCATCATTAAGATCGAAGAGCAAGAAACAACTGAGGTAACAATCGAGATTTAAGCTCTAGGCTTCGTTTCCGAAGTATTTCATCATTGCTTTTTTTAATAGAATTTCCTGATCTCCTGGACTCAACACCGGGAGATCTTCTTTTTTAACAAAGTGTGGCCATCCGTCTACGTCTCTTCCCTCAAACTCATAATACCCGTATGGTTCTAATAATGTGCATACGGCCACGTGCATGAGTTCCAGCTTTTGATCTTTCTTGAATTTCAAATCGAATATCCCCAGTTCCTGCAGTCCAATTAACAGGAGAATAGCCGAGTAATCTAGGGTTTCGCCAAAATTCTTCGAGGCTGTTTCCAACGTTTCTTTCCACTTCTTCTCGAATAAATAATCCATTATCGTGTGTTTTTAAAAAAATATTTTAAAAAATGTAACCTTTTTTGGCGAAGGTAGGTATACCCCTACATAACTATCACGACATGAAAACTAAATTATTCACTCTTATCGCGCTAATCGTTCTTACAACAAGCGCTTTCGCTCAAACAACCACTCAATTGTTAGATGCTCAATTGAATGTAACAAAGAACAAGGCGGCAGCAAAATTCACACGATCAATTACTCAAGTAAATGAGTCTCTTTTTGAAGTGAAAGTTAACTTCCAAACGGGTGAACTAATGATGACTGGTACATACATGGATGAGTCTCTGAGTATTGCGCAAGGTGAATTCGTATATTTCTTCGCGAACGGAATTAAAGAGTCTCAAGGTCTATATGAAAGCGGAATTAGAGTTGGTGCATGGCAACGTTGGAATTTCGATGGCGCTCAAAAAGCAGATCGTTACTACCAAGAGCCTACAGCATTGCTTTCGGCAAAATAAAATAGAAGATAACTTTTAAGAAGGGAAAGGAAATAGGAAACTATTTCCTTTTTCTTTTTCCATAAAAATTAAGACTGTGCGTGGAAATTTCAATGTCGAAAATCTCTTCCAATGTTGACTTAATGTTTTGAATTCTTGGGTCGCAAAATTCGAAGACCTCCCCGGTGTCTGTTAAAATAATGTGATCGTGCTGTTTATTCTGATAGGCCTTTTCGAAATGCGCTATGTTCTGTCCGAATTGATTTTTTCTTACAAGTGCGCAGTTCAGCAATAACTCTATCGTGTTGTACAACGTTGCTCTGGAAACTCGGTATTTCTTGTTCTTCATTCGAACATAGAGCGCTTCAATATCGAAATGATCGTCGATGGTATAAATCTCGGCAAGAATAGCATATCGCTCAGGTGTTTTGCGATGCAAATGCTTTTCTAAATACGCCGTGAAAATTTCCTTGACCTTATCTTGAATATCTTGTTGGGACATGTGCGCAAATGTACAACGTGAGATTTTTTCTTCCATATAATATTTATTCATTTCCACAACAGCTCTTTACTAACATTTAGTAGTTCACTATTTTGAAAAGTGCGTTTGCAACAAAGAGCAATTGTGTGCTTACTTCGGAAAACCAAAATTTACTGATTTACCTACCTCAAAAAGCTTTTATACGATGTCAGATTTGCTCAATTTCAATCTTCCAAAACAAGAAGAAAACGCCATTATCAAAGTTGTTGGTGTTGGTGGTGGCGGCTCAAACGCCGTTAACTACATGTTCAACAAAGGAATTAACGGTGTAGACTTCGTTGTGTGTAACACCGATGCTCAATCGTTAGACAACAGCCCAATTCTAAACAAAATGCAATTGGGTCATACGCTTACCAAAGGTCGCGGAGCAGGGGCTCGTCCAGAAGTGGGTCGAGATGCTGCCATGGAGTCCATCGAAGAAATTCGTGCGTTGTTCAATCCCGATCTTCAAATGGTTTTCGTCACTGCTGGAATGGGTGGCGGTACTGGAACAGGTGCTGCTCCTGTCATTGCGCAAGTTGCAAAGGAAATGGGTATTCTTACGGTAGGTATTGTTACCGTTCCTTTTGCTTTTGAAAATAAGAAAAGAACTGCTCAAGCAACAGCAGGTATTGAAGAAATGCGCAAGGCCGTTGATACGCTTTTGATTATTCGCAACGATAAGTTGCGCGAACTATACGGAAACCTTTCTTTAAGCAATGCATTCAGTCATGCAGATGATGTGCTTTGCACAGCAGCTAAAAGCATTGCCGAGTTAATAACTATTACTGGTATTGTGAACGTGGACATGAACGACGTTATAACGGTAATGCGTGGAAGCGGAGTAGCCATTATGGGCAGCGGAAGAGCAAATGGTGAAGGCCAGGCTCTGCGAGCTGTGCAATTGGCTATGGAATCTCCTTTGTTAAACGACGATGATATTACAGGAGCTTCTCACATTTTGTTAAATATTACATACGGAAACAACGAGTTGAAAATGGACGAAATCGGAGAGATTACCGATTTCATTCAAGAACTTGCTGGTCCGGAAGCGGACATCATCTGGGGTTACGGTAAAGACGAACAACTCGGAGAAGATATTTGTGTGAACGTTATTGCGACCGGTTTCGCGGCAAAAGAAATTGCCACGTTACTTCCGCTTAATGCTGTAAAAGAAACACCTGCCCCAGCTGCTGTATTCATTTTAGGGGATGCGCCAACTGCGCCGTTCGCAGTTGTGGAAGAAATTCCTGCAGTAGTCGCTGAAACAGATACCATCACTGAATCAACAGTAGCAGAAGTAACTGAGGAGCCTTTCAAATTGGTATTGGCCGACGAGATTGAATTGGAAATTGAAAATTCATTTGAATCGAATCCAACCGTTGAAGAGCCTGTTAAACAAGTGGCTTTGTTTTCATTCGCTGAATTCGAAAAAGCTGAATTGGCCAACGAAGAAACAGTGAAAATGGAATTAGAAGAACCTGAAATTCCAGAGTTGAGCACATTTAAAATTCAAGAGAACACTGAAACTGAGACACCATTCGTTCCTGCGTTCGAAAGCATTCGTCCTACTTCTGACAGCGAGGTTCCTGAGGTGCAAATGACTTTCAAACAAGAGGTCGCTACTGAAAATCGTCCACCTCGCACAGAACTACAAGCCCGCAACAAAGAGCGTGAAGCACGTATTCGTGAATACACTATGCGCATGAAGTCTCCAAACGGATTGAATG
>CAMDFE010000005.1 GCA_945897395.1 Chryseobacterium gleum
TCTTCCTACTAAACGTGGTAAACGTTGTGTTCCGCCGTAACCTGGAATGACGCCCAATGAAACTTCAGGCAATCCCATAACGGCATTCGATGAAGCCACACGCATGTGACAACTCATGGCTAATTCCAATCCACCTCCGAAGGCATATCCATTCACTGCTGCAATAACCGGTGTATTCAATCGCTCAACGAAATTGAATAACTGCTCGTGTCCCAATAACGAAAGTTCTTGTCCTTGTTCAGCAGAAAAACTTGCAAATTCTTTAATGTCCGCGCCTGCAACAAACGCTTTCTCTCCTGCGCCTGTAAGCACGATTGCGCGAACGTTTTCATCTGCTTCCGCATCTGCAAAAGCTGTGTGTAACTCTTCAATGGTTGCCTTGTTCAGGGCGTTCATTTGATCGGGTCTGTTTATGGTAATGATGCGTGTTGCACCAATGTTTTCTAGAAGTAAAAATTGAAACGACATGTGATAATTGTTTTTGCGAATTTATCCTAAAAGAGATTAACGAATCACAGTTACGTGTCCAATTAATTCTTGTCTTCGTTCTATACTGTCGAAAGTCACCTTCCAAGTATAAACATCGTTTGGAACAAAATACCCTTTGTAACCCGCCAGCCAAGGCTCATCCGGGTTATTCGTTTCGAAAATCATGATGCCCCAACGGTCGAAAATTTGAAGATGAAAACCAGTTAAGTTATCTCCAACCACCAAGAATACATCATTCAGCCCATCGCCGTTTGGTGTAATTGCATTGGGAATATAAACAGGAAAATACGGACGGACATACACCGAATCTATTCCCACACAACCTGTGTTGTTCGTGGTGGTTAAATAATACCAAGTCGGTGATGAAGGAATGGCGGTGGGATAAGCGCAATCGGTACATGAGAGTCCTACAGAGGGAGACCAATTGTAACTCAATCCAAATGTATTTCCGAATAAAGAAGTGCTTCCCGGATAATCGAAGTATTGATCAGGACCAGCATCTACTTCGGGTAACAGAAGAATGTTCATGTACAACGAATCGGTGTCGGCGCATCCGTTCACATCTGTTCCAACCACAGTAATCCATTGCGAAAAAGGCGCATTCGCTAAAGTTGAACTCGCCGAAGCATTAACAACACTACTATATGGCAACCACGAATAAAAATCAGCACCGCTTGCTTCAATCGGATAGTATCCGCCCAGGCAAACAGTGCCACCTTCGGAAGCGACCACATTCAATTCAATCACATCAACGCTTACTTCAGAATTGCCCAAACCGCAAGCGTTCGTAATGGCAACAATATAAGTTATCGAGTTTGTTGGTTCAGCCGTTGGATTCTGAATGTTGGTTGCATTCAATCCTGCCGAAGGAGACCATGAATACGTGAGCCCTTCTTCAGATTGCAACACCACGCTTTCTCCAAGGCACAATTGAATGGTCGGATAAACGACCCCTCCCGGCACCGTTTGTTCAACAAAAACGTAGCAGCTGTCAGTGTCTTGGCAACCCTCTGGCGTTGTTATGGTGACAAAAAATTGTTCGTCAACCGTTGGTGCTGCAACTGTATTTGCGGTATTCAAAGTACTCAAGGATGTTGAACTTTGCCATTGATAAGTGACACCTCCGGAAGCAGTGAGGGCTTGTGACTCACCAAGGCAAATAGTGAAATCCGGACCTGCTTCAGCGATTGGAACGATAACGTTCAGATAAACACCAACGGTATCGCTTCCACATGCATTAAAATCCGAGACGTAATAGGTTGTAGAAATCGCTGGCGTTGCACTGGCCGTGTTACCATTTACGTTTGAAAGTGTTGCATTATTCAACCAAAACAAATTCGTTGATCCTGTTGCGTTCAATGTTACTGATTCACCCAAACAAATGGAGTTCACACTTGCAATTGTCGGAGGAATAAATTCAATAATTTGAAGATTCACTGTTGCGGTATCTGAAACGTAGCAATCATTTATATCGGAAGCGATCATGGAAATTGTAACATTTCCAACTGCATCAAATACGTGACTGGGTTCAAAAGCTGTGCTTGTAAAACCATCTCCGAAATTCCAAATAAAATCAGAAGCATTCAATGTTCCATTGTAGAATTGCGCAGGGCTTCCGACGCATATTTGAGAAGGACCTTGAACACTCGCAATGGCTTCAAGCTGTCCCAAATCGAAACGGAAAACCGCGAGGTTACATCCGAAACTGTTATTGGTGGAAGACCAAGCTCCGGGAGTAGTTGGAAAATCATCGTTGTTCTGACAACCCGCGCAGACTGCTTGATACACAGATCCGCTTTTATCGAAACGAGACGTCCCACCATCTACATGTTCCGCACTTGAACTTCCGCCGAGAAAAGATCCATAGACCAATTGCGTAGCGCTAGAATTCAAAACAGCCAAATAGAAATCGCTTCCATCGGTTGTCGATTGAAAAGCATCTGCTGTAATTGGAAGGTTATTCGTGGTGCTGTAATAGGCCAAACATGTTAGTGCAGGGCAAGTCAACGAATTGGTATGTCCGCCCCACCCACTAAAATAAATCTGATTGCAATCGCTCACCAAAAAAGCTGTTGGAGAAATGTCAATCTCACCGCTTCCTGTTCCAATGGTGGTATTCCAGTTGAGCGTGCTTAAAGTTGGATTGTATTGACGAATGAATTGTCCACTGTTCGCCTGGCCGTATAACCCTGGAGTTATGGTCATGGTTCCTTCAGTCTGCCCTAGACAATAAATATTATCGTTTAAATCGGTTTGAAGGAAATACGCTTGATCGTATTCTCCAGTTCCAATAAATGTTCCGGCTACTGGAGTAAATGTGTTTGCATCGATTCGAAGAATAAAACCATCTGTAGCACCATTCCAATTGGGATCTTGACCGTTCGAACAGAATGGAAAATTCTGACTTTGTGTTCCCCCAGCTAAAAGTAAATCTCCATCGTTTGCAAATTCCAAAGCATAAATTGCATCTGCTCCTGACCCACCGAAATACGATGACCAAAGGAGCATGCTCAAACTCGGATTCAACTTCGCAACATAACCATCACTGTCTCCGCCCCCATAGGTGGGCTGTGTGGAGCCTCCCGCAATGTCTGCATTCCCGCGAACACATGACCCAATAAATATATTGTTGTTACCATCTACATTCACTTCACCACGAAACGCGTCACCATAATTGTAGAACAATTCATTCGCGTAATTCAATCCATCTGTTGCATTTTCACCAAGAAAAGTCGAAGCAGCTAAAGTTCCACTCGCGTTAAACTTCGTGATAAAAAAATCACACCCGTCAGGATGACCGCTTGTAAAAAAGGTCGACATCATAACGGGATTTCCTCCTGCAAAAACGGGTTGATAGGCACCCATCGAAGTTGGAAAATCGTTGCTTCCTGTCACCCCGAAAACAATTATGCGATTCAGGTTATCTACTACCACTGAATGAGGTGTTTCTTGATGAAGTCCACCTAAATAAGTACTATACAAAAGTCCAGACCCCGTAGCATCGAACTTTGAAATAGCTACATCAAAATAATTTCCGCTTATCGGATTAAACGTGGAGCTGAAAGCATTCGCTGTTGTGGGATAATTGTTAGCGAAAACACTTGCTCCTGACACTAAATTCCCACTTAAATCGTCACATGCCGTGAATCCGAAATTATTCGCTGAAGAGCCTATGAATGAAGAGAACGCTATTTCAGGGTCAATGATTATCGCGTAATTTGCATCGTAATTTCCAAGTTGAAATTGCAAGCGATTTCCATTCAAGATATATTTGCATTTCACTTCAATGAAATGTCCATTTATCGATTGAAAAGCGAACGGTTTCGACTCGTAAATTCTTCCAAGATCATGATGTGATATTAGGTTTCCGGAAGTATCCAACTCCAATTGCAACGAATCGTGATAGTTCCAAGAAATAAGATTTGGATCTGCATTAGGCTGAAGTTCAAATTGGTATTTAATGGATTTTGATTTTCCTAAAACGCGAAGGTCAATTCCATCATAGACATTCTGAAAATTTATATTTTGAAACCGATTCACATGCGAGCTCCACTTCGTTGAGTCGGGACCTAAATAATAATTGAAATATCCAGGCAATTTTTCTTGTTCCTCGGCTTGATTCAATTGTGCATTCTCCAATTGCTGCAGGAAAAATAAAGTCGTTACCGATTCAGGAAGAGCATTCGGTTTGTGATCGGGATTAAAAATAGTTGAATCGAAAAGCTCATAGGCGAATCCGTTCGATTGAATCCAGAAAGATCCTCCGGGAATTTCAGCTTTGTACTTGACATGCAGTGGCCATTGACCTTTGTTTTGAATGAAAGAAATTTGAGAATAGACAATCGCTGGCAAAAATGTCAGAAAAAACAGTAGCGAAAATATCTTTCTTCGTCGGGGAGACATAGTATTCGAAGATAAGACTACTTCGGAACACAATGCGTTGCTTTTCAACAAAACTAGCTAAGCTTATCGGCTAGGATTCGCATTTCCACAGCAGGTGAAACCTTCTCGTAGAGTATTCTATAAACGGCATCCGCGATTGGAATATCTGCGTTGAATTTCTTGTTGATCTCGTGAATTCCGCGTGTAGCATAGTAACCCTCAGCCACCATATTCATTTCAATGGTTGCCCATTTCACGCTGTAACCCTTACCTACCATGGTTCCGAATGTGCGATTACGCGAGTAAGGCGAATAAGCTGTTACCAATAAGTCGCCCAAATAGGCCGAAGATTTGACGTCTCTGTGCGCTTCGTGCACCGAATCTATAAATCGTTCAATTTCTCCTATAGCCGCAGTTACAAGCACAGCCTGAAAATTATCTCCGTAACCCAAACCGTGACAAATACCCGAAGCCACAGCGTATACATTCTTCAGAATTGCTGACAGCTCTGTACCAAAAACGTCTTCTGTTGTGGTTGTCTTAATGAATCGACATTTCAACTGTTCTGCCATGTAGTCGGCCTTATCTAAATCTGAACAGCCTATGGTTAAGTATGAAAGCTTCTCAAGTGCCACCTCTTCGGCATGACAGGGTCCACAGATAATGCCAATGCTGTCGTACGGAATATTCCACGTCTTGTGAAAGTATCGCGCAGGAATCGCATCAAACTCGTTGATTACCCCTTTAATTGCAGAGAATAAAATTTTATTTTCCAAACCAGACACCTCTGCTTCTTGGAAGGCCGAGTGAACAAATGCGGACGGAATGGCTACTACCAAAATATCACACGCATCTACAACTTCTTGAAGGTTAGAAGAGACGTGAACTTTGTTCAAATCGAATTCAATGGCCTGAATGTAATTCGGATTGTGGCCAAACTCTTGAATGTGCTTTACAGCCTCTTCATTGCGCATCCACCAATGCACATGCTCTTGCGATTGACTCAATAATTTGGTTAAAGCCGTAGCCCAGCTACCGCCACCTAAAACTCCAATAGTCTTCTTTCCTGAATCTGTCATGAATGCAAAGATAATCATTCTTAAAAACTCCAATTTCCTTCGTAATTTGCAAGCGTTGAAGCCAATGAATTATGGAAAAACTGAAAGCGATACTGGTCGATGACGAATTCTTCGCTCGTGAGAATTTAAAAATGTTGTTGGAAGACTATGCGAACGAAAATATCGAATTAATCGGGGAAGCCTCTTCAGTAAAAGAAGCACTCGAGTTGTGTGAAAAAAATCAAGTTGACCTGGTTTTCTTAGACATCATGATGCCTGAGGCCGATGGCTTCGCATTTTTGGATCAGGTTAAAAATCGAAATTTCCAAGTTGTATTTACCACCGCCTTTCGTGAGTATGCCGTAAAAGCAATTAAAGAAAACGCATTAGACTATCTCGAAAAGCCCATTGATATTGAGGAGCTAAAAAATGTTGTTGCAAAAGCCGTGAAAAGCAAATCGCAACAAACGGGAACTTTAGACGAGAATAAAATTAACCGTGTCCTTCAGGAAATTGCCCTACATAGCAATTTCGATAAAACAATTGTCCCTACCAGAGATGGATTTGTGATTCTTCGTAACAACGAATTGATTCGTTTAGAAGCCGACGAAAATTACACGACGCTGTTTTGTGTGAATGGAAAAAAATACGTGAGCAGCAAGAACATCAAATCTTTCGAAGAAAAATTAGATTCGCACATGTTCATGCGAGTGCACAAATCGCACATTGTAAATGTTGCCTTGCACTTAAAAGAATTCAACCGCACTGAAGGCAATGTGGTGGTGCTTTCCAACGGCGATCACGTGCCTGTTTCCAGAAGAAAACTGCAAGAATTTTTAGATAAGATACAAGAGTAATCATGCGTTTGAAGAAATACATATCAATCGCTTTGTTTTGCCTCCCCTTCGCTGTTCTTGGGCAACAATATTCTTTTATTCAATACAGTTTGAAGGAAGGGTTGGCCCAAACGCAAGTGCGTTGTATTCAACAAGACAAGCAAGGATATGTTTGGATTGGCACGCTCGGTGGAGCTTCCAAATTCAATGGAAATCAGTTCGTGAATTACAGCAGAACAGATGGGCTCATTAACAATCAAATCAACTGCATTCAACAGCTTCAAAACGATCAAATCGTTTTCGGTTCCATTGGAGGAATCTCCGTTTTAGAAGGAAACACTTTCACCACTCACAAATATTCAGGAGAGCTCAACGACGCTTCCACAACTTCATTGGTTGAATTCAATTCGAATGAATTACTCATCGGAACTGAACGCGGGTTAATCTTTTTCTCAGAAAATAAATTTGTAGAAGATAATATCACACTG
The DNA here is from genome assembly GCA_945897395.1 of Chryseobacterium gleum. Classification (GTDB taxonomy): domain Bacteria; phylum Bacteroidota; class Bacteroidia; order Flavobacteriales_D; family Sanyastnellaceae; genus CAIZGX01. Next base: position 6,754 of record CAMDFE010000005.1, read on the forward strand.
TTTTTTCAAGGAGAAAACATCAAGCGCATTCGAAAAAACAGCAACAATGAATTGCTCGTCGCCACGAAAAAAGGAATTTGGAAATTAAAAAACAATCAGTGGGAACAACTCTATCTTCTCAATGATGAAGAAAATGTTTTATTCGATTTTATTGAAAATTACAAGAACGAAATATGGGCCGTTACTTCACTCGGCGGAGTGTTCAATGTCACTACTGGGGAAACACTAACGAACATTGGTGACTTCGCTTTGGCAAATATTTTCACTGGAATAGATTCGCACAACGGCAACATCTACTTCACCAGCAGAACCGGAGTTGTCATGTTCAATGAAGCAGATGAAAGTCATTTGCTTTTTTCCAAATCAAACGGATTGGCTATTGATGATATTCGCCAAGTGTTCATTGATCGCGAGGGCATTCAATGGTTTGCAAGTTATGGAGGAGGTCTATTCAAGCTTACCAGTACTCAATTCAAAAGCTTCACCACAAACAATGGTTTAACGGGTAATGCCGTCATGAGTATTACACAAGATGCACGAGGAAATTACTTATTCGGCACCTACGACAACGGCATTAGCTTCTTATCCAATCCGTCTGATAATTTTAGTGCAAGTTTCAATGCAGCACTGAATGAGCTGTCCCCGAATCTGCGAGTTTGGACTACATTAAAAAGCTGGAAAGGATCTATTTGGATTGGAACTCCGGAAGGACTTTACGAATACGACCGTAATTCATTCGCCATGCCGCATTGGCTTCAATATGGAAAAGAAAATGGTTTGGAGGAAGAAGTTGTTTTAAGTTTATGCGAAAGAAAAGACGGAGGCTTACTTATTGGAACGAATAAAGGAATTCAATCCTTTTCAAATAAAACATTTCAAAGTTTTTCGCAATTGCCCGATTTCCCTGCTACAAGAATTCGACACATTATTGAATCGCGTGATGGAAAAATCTGGATGGCGACACGTGATGGAATTTCGCTCTTTCACAACAACACGTTCACCAATTTCGGTGAGGCACAAGGGCTTCAAGACGCAAGTGCCTATAGCATTGCTGAATTACCAAACGGAGAACTGATTGCTGGAACACAATCGGGATTGTACAAAGGCAACGAAAATGGGTTCGTGCATTTAAATATCTCTGAAGAGCCTGGTGGAAACACGGTGAACTTCTTGAAAGTGATTCAAAATAAATTATGGATTGGAACCCTCAACGGAATTTTCATTTGGGAATTGAATAGCGATGGAGGCCTTGGCGAGCGGATGATTCACTTGAACGAATCAGATGGATTAATAAGCCTTGAAACAAACCTAAACGCCATATTTGTCGACATTCAAAATACCGTTTGGGTAGGGACACCGAACGGTGTGATGCAAATTGAAAGAAGTGCCATTGATAAGAAATTCAATATTCCTCAGCCCATTGTTCATCTCACGAGCATTCAATCGAATCTTGAGAACATCGATTGGAAAGCACTGACTTCAGGCACTTGGAATGGTAAGGCTTTTCCGAATGGACTTGAATTTAACTACAGACAAAATTCATTTACCTTCTTTTTCGACGCGTCGAGTACGACCTATCCTGAAAGATTGGAATTCAGTTATTGGCTGGAAGGACTAGACAGCACGTGGAGCAGCCCAACATCATTTTCGCAAGTCAACTTCAACAATCTCCCTTCTGGACATTACACGTTTCACATTCGCGCCCGCAACGGGCAATGGGGAGAGTGGAGTGGAGAGGTGACCTGGCAGTTCCGTATTTCACCGCCTTGGTATTTGATGTGGTGGGTGATTTTATTGGCGTTGATTTTTCTTGGTGGCATTGTCCTTCTCATCTCTCGTTCAAGAAGACGAAACATTCGCAACAAGCACTTGGCAGAACAATCTGAAATGAAGGCCAAGCTACTGATGCTTGAGCAACAAAGCATGAATTCCAGCATGAATCGTCATTTCATTTTCAACGCATTGAATTCCATTCAATACTACATTAACCGTCAAGATAAATTAGCCGCAAACCAGTACCTCACAGATTTCGCTAAACTCATTCGCAAAAACCTAGATAGTTCGCAAGAAAACTTCGCTCCTCTTTCCGAAGAAATTGAACGACTTGAATTGTACTTGAAATTGGAAAGCATGCGCTTCCCTGATAAGTTCATGTATAGTGTTCACCAAGACTCTCCGGAAGCACTGCGATTGGTTAAAATTCCGGCCATGCTTATTCAACCGTTTTTGGAAAATTCCATTTGGCACGGATTATTGCCGAAAGATTCGGGCGGACAGCTACACGTTTTTTTCGGGTTGAAGGAAGGGTGCCTCGAAATTCGCATTGAAGACAACGGCATTGGTTTGGCTGAAAGCCAGGCGCGAAAAACCAACAGCGACGTTCACATTTCAAAAGGAATGGAAATTACACGAAGCCGCATTGAGCTGATCGAACAAATGACCGGTAAGCACATTGAACTAAGCGGTCCCGAAGACTGGAAATCGGAATCGGGTGAATCAGGGACACGCGTTACCATTCGCTTCCCAAAAGATTTCCAAGAAATTTTCGCTCAGGGCAACACTTTTTAGAAGATTTCGTTATATTTGTGTAGACTTCGGTCCATTATGAAGAAACTCAATTACATAACGCTACTCTTTTTTGTTGCATTGGCCTTCGCCTCTTGCACCAAATCTGTTTGGATGGAAGAAGTTACTTCCGTTGGAACAGAGCGTTCTGAAATCGTTGATAACACCGAGTTAAATACCGACAGTGACATTCCAGCGGGCTCTTCTACTTCAACAAATAATCGTAACTCTGAAGGCGATTCAGACATTACAGATGATGAGGACGACGGTATTACCGACGACGAGGACGAGGACGATACAGACCAAACCGGAAAGAAGAAAATATAATTCTTCCCTTTCATCACAAAACATTTTTTAACAATTTCAAATCTTGTGCTCTCACGAGATAAGTTTGCTTTATGTCATCTGAACGCTCAATTCTACATATGGATCTCGACACTTTTTTCGTGTCGGTCGAGCGTTTATTGGACAGCCGTTTAAACAACAGACCCGTTCTTATTGGTGGAACCAGCGACCGCGGCGTGGTAGCCTCGTGCAGCTATGAAGCGCGAAAGTTCGGTGTGCATTCCGCAATGCCCATGCACATGGCAAGAAAGCTCTGTCCAGAAGCGGTGGTTATTAAAGGAAACTCCTACAATTACCTCAAGTATTCAGACCTCGTAAGCGAAATGGTTCGCGAAGCCGTTCCGCTTTTCGAAAAAACTTCCATAGACGAATTCTACTGCGACCTCACGGGGCTCGACCGTTTTTTCGGATGCTACCAATTTGCCGGAGAGCTCAGACAGAAAATCGGAAAAGAAATAGGCCTTCCAATTTCTTTCGGGTTGTCTACCAGCAAGACTGTTTCCAAAGTGGCTACGGGTGAAGCAAAGCCGAATAACCAGATTCGAATTGAAACCGGAACAGAGAAGCCCTTCCTTGCTCCGCTTTCCATTCGGAAGATTCCCATGGTTGGAGAAAAAACGCATCAGCTTCTGGTTAATCTAGGCATTCGGAAAATACATACCCTTCAGGAAATGCCGCTAGACGTTATGTCGAAGGCCCTCGGAGAAAATGGGGCGAGCATCTGGAAAAAAGCCAATGCCATAGACCCCTCGCCTGTTGTACCATTTCAAGAACGGAAATCCATTTCTACCGAAAGAACGTTTGATCAAGACACAATAGATGTGCATAAACTACGTGGACTCTTAATAGCCATGACCGAAAACTTAGCGTTCCAGTTACGCAAGGGAGAAAAACTCACTTCGTGTGTTACGGTGAAGTTGCGATACTCTGACTTCCAAACGGAAACTATGCAATGCCGCATTCCATATACTTCGGCCGATCACATTCTTATCCCTAAAATATTAGAACTCTTCGAAAAACTTTACTTGCGAAGAGTGCTCATACGCCTCATTGGTGTGCGCTTCAGCCACTTGGTTTCTGGCGGATACCAGATTAATCTGTTCGACGATAACGAAGAGCAAATTAGCTTGTACACTGCCATGGATGAAATGAGAAAAAAATTCGGCGATCGCGCCGTTATGAAAGCCGCGGGTATTGATGCGCGTAGTATTGGTCGTGGTGAAAATCCGTTCGACGGAGGCCCGCCTGTTCTTCTAGCAAATAGGCGTCAGTAAGCATTACCTTTGCACCCATGCAGCTTTGGGAAAACGACCATTTCACCTTTCTTCCACCTAACTCGAACGATCGACAAGCGTATATCGCTTGGGGGAAAAAAGATGCATTTGTTTTAAATGAAAACAACCCCAGCGACATTCAAGAGCTAAACAAATGGTTAGCAGGAAAAACAACTCCTGTTTTCGGATATATTTCCTTCGAGGCGAAAAAACTTTTTGAAAAAAACGCCTATACCAATTTCAGTTCAGATGGAAGTGAACTCGTCTATTTCTTCGAGCCCGAGAACATTTGGAAAGAAGATAACGGAACTTGGATTTGTCTCACCGAAGAACAACCGAACGAACGTTCGGTTGTCTCTTCATTCATTTCCAATTATAAAAAAATTGAATGCGAAAAGAATGAAGAAAGCCTGAGCTTTGAAACGTTAGAGAGTAAGGGCACCTATGTAGATAAAATTCAATCCATATTGAATCAAATTCAACAGGGTGAATACTACGAAACAAATTTCTGCATTCCGCTTCAGGCTAATGGAGAATTGAAAGACGCCTTCGCTCACTTCTCAAAAATGAACAACGCTACGGAAGCTCCACACGCAGCGTATTTCAATGGAGACGAGCTTCAGCTGTTATGTACTTCCCCGGAGCGATTCATTCAGAAAAAAGGAAATAAAATAATTTCACAACCCATTAAAGGGACCATACGCAGAGGAGAAAATTCAGAAGAAGATGAGCAAAATAAAGTGTTGCTTTTAACGAGTCAAAAGGAACGCTCCGAAAATATTATGATTGTTGATCTTGTTCGAAACGATCTCTCCCGAATAGCAACAAAAGCAAGTGTAAACGTAAAATCATTGTGTGAACTTCACACCTTCAAAACACTTCATCACCTTATCAGCACCGTAGAAGCACAGCTTCCTTCCAAAATTACATTCACAGAAATTTTAGCGGCTACCTTCCCAATGGGATCCATGACGGGCGCTCCGAAAATTAGCGCTGTGAAGCACATGGAAAAACTTGAAGTACTCGACCGTGGCCTATACAGCGGTACCTTTGGAGTTATTGAACCGAATGTGAATTTCGATTTCAATGTTATCATTCGTTCTGCGGTTTACAACAAGGAGAAAAAACAAACAACCATAAAAGTGGGAAGCGCAATTACTCATGCATCGAACGCGGAAGCGGAATACGATGAGTGCTTGTTGAAAGCCGCCTCTACACTTTCTATATTCAATTAAAATGAAAAAATTACTTAAAGACTTAAAGGCCGAATTTCAAACCTTCGATGAAGCGCAATTGCTTGTGGCAGTAAGCGGAGGAATGGACTCTATGCTAATGGCTGAACTGCTTCTTCGCGCTAAAATTCCATTCGCCGTGGCGCATGTGAACTACCAACTTCGAGCAAAAGATTCAGAAAAAGACGAACAGTTTGTGAAGGCTTATTGTAAAAAGAACAAACTCACCTTTCACTGTGCACAAGCCGGTGACTTGTGGAAGGAATCGAAAAACAATTTGCAAGAACGCGCGCGCGATTTCCGTTATACTTACTTCCAACAATTGCAAGATGAATTCGGATATACCACGATTGTTCTTGCGCATCACGCGAACGACCAACTGGAGACTGTGTTGCAACACCTCGTTCGAGGAAGCGGATTGAAAGGCTTGCTCGGAATGAAGCGCATGACTTCAAACAAATGGCGTCCACTTTTAGACCTTTCGAAAAAAGAACTCGAAGGTTTTGCAAAAGAACTCAAATTGAAATGGAGAGAAGACGCTTCGAACAGTTCGAACGTATACGGAAGAAATAAAATCCGAAATAAAGTAGTTCCTATTTTAGAAGAATTGAATCCGAATATTCTTCAAACACTTTCCAACAGCATTGAAATTTGGGAAGAGCAACATTCCATTGTTCAAGAGAGTTTGCAAAAATGGCTCGAACAGAATGTTGTAATGAAAGGCGAGAACGAAATGCTTTCCATTGAAGCTGTGAACAACCACTACGCCCCAAGACAAATTATGTGGGAATGGTTGAATTTGTTTGAATTCACAACCGGCGAAATTGAAGAGATTTTGAAACTTCAGAAGACCGGAGCGAAAGTTTCAAATGCCACTTATGCGGTTGCGCGCAATCGCAATAACTATGTGTTGCATGCTTTGCAGAGCGAAATGCCGTTGGACGAATCGAAATATGAAGTTGATATTCTTCCAGCGAAAGGATATGAAATTGAGAAAGATCCGAAGGTTATGCAACTGAATGCCGACAAGTTGCGTTTTCCATTGGAGATTCGTGCATATGAAGCTGGAGATAAAATCCGTTCTCTCGGAATGAAGGGCATGAAGAAGGTCAGCGATGTGTTGGTTCAGGCCAAGATTGCCATGAATGAGAAAAAAAATTATCCGGTTTTGGTAAGTAAAGATGAGATTGTAGCGGTAATTGGACTGTGCATTTCAGAGGATTACAAATTAGACGACTCGGCGAAGAAGGTTTTTGTGATGCGCCTCACCTAAGTAAAATTGAATTGAACTATTTTTGAAGCTATGAAGAATTTATCAGTAAAGATTTTTACGACCCTTGCACTTTTGTTTTCGGCCTGGAATACGGAAGCGCAAATCGTTGATCCGGTAAAATGGAAATTTGGAGTTATTTATCTCGAAAACGGTGAAGCGGAAATTACCGCAACAGCTAAGATTGAAGCAAAATGGCATGTCTATGCTTTAAAAGTTTCCGAGGACCCAAATGCAATTGGACCTATTCCTACTTCGTTAAATCTTACTGCCAACAAATCTCAATTCACCAATATTGGAGGTGTAACCGAAGGGAAATTCATCACTCATTTCGATCCAAATTTCGACATGAATCTGAATTACTTTGAGAACACGGCTAGCTTCAAACAGCGAATAAAAATTGTTAGTACAACACCTTTTCAATTGAATGGTGTGCTTGAGTATATGGCCTGCGATGAGAGTAAATGTATTTTTCCTGATCCTGTAAAATTCAAGATAAATATCACCCCAGTCGCTGAAGGTGCAGCTATACCTGCTGTAGACACGACAGCTACTGGACTATTAGAAGATACTTTAAAAAAGGAAGCGACGACCAATACCAAATTCAGATATTGGATTCAAAGCATTCGCAACGACAAAGACAAATTAACTACACGTGCTGACGGCGGTGCTGTTGTGAGCAAAACTGATAGCGATGCGGGTGGAAGCATGTGGCAATTATTCCTACTTGGATTTTTAGGAGGACTGGTTGCATTGCTTACTCCTTGTGTATTCCCAATGATTCCATTAACAGTTTCCTTCTTTACGAATAGAAACAAAGACCGTAAGAAAGGCATTTTCCAGGCATTGATCTACGGTGGATTCATTTTCTTGATTTACATTTTGCTATCAATGCCGTTCCATTTCTTGGATCAAATTAACGAGAACATCCTTAATGACATTTCTACCAATGTCCCTTTGAACATTGCGTTCTTTGTAATCTTCATTGTATTTGCACTTTCTTTCTTCGGATTGTTTGAAATAACGCTTCCAGCCGGACTTGCAAATAAGATGGACAAAAATGCTGAAGCCGGTGGGTTGTTAGGTTCTTTCTTTATGGCGCTTACCTTGGCAATTGTTTCATTCTCTTGTACCGGTCCAATCTTAGGTTCTTTGCTTGCGGGTTCTCTTGCAAAAGACGGAGGAGCAATTCAATTGACTGTAGGAATGGGTGGATTCGGATTGGCCCTCGGTATTCCTTTTGCGTTGTTTGCGATGTTCCCGGGTATGATGAAGAGCTTACCTAAATCAGGGGGCTGGTTGAACTCTGTAAAAGTGGTTCTTGGATTTTTAGAAGTAGCACTCGCGTTGAAATTCTTGTCTCAAGCTGATCTCGTAGTTCACTGGAACTTCCTCAAGTATGAACTATTCATGGGTTTGTGGATTATTATTTTCTTAGGCATGTTTTTATATTTAATTGGCGTAATCAAATTCCCACACGATTCGCCTATTAAAAAACTCTCGATTTTCAGATTAAGTTTTGCTGGTATCATTGGCGCATTCGTGGTGTACTTATGCATGGGATTCACCTATGATGAGCGTGCCCACGGATGGAAAGGTTTGGAATTATTAAGCGGTCTTGCGCCACCTTCAGGATACTCTTGGTTTTATCCAAGTGACTGTCCGCACGGACTCATCTGTGAGCACGATTACAATGTTGCACTTGAGCGCGCTCGTAAAGAAGGCAAACCTTTGTTCGTCGATTTCACAGGATATGCATGCGTAAACTGTAGAAAAATGGAAGAACATGTTTGGCCGAAAGCGTTGGATTTACTTCAGGATAAATTCGTCGTAGTGAGTCTGTATGTAGACGACAAGCAAGAACTTCCAGCCGAGATGAAGGAAACCATTGTTACGCAGTGGGCGGGTATTGAAAAAGAAATTGTAACCTATGGTGATTTGTGGTCAGCTTTTGAAATTGAAACCTTCAACAACAACTCGCAACCGTTGTATGCCATCATTGATCCAATGACTGAAGGAAATGAGGAACTCATGAATCAGCCTGTAGGATACACCCCTGACGAAAAAGAATTCCGTGCTTGGCTCGAAGAAGGATTGCAAGCTTTCAACAAAAAGTAATGGGTAACGTTAGTTAATCGACTTGACGCATTAAAAACTTTTTCGTTTCTTCGTAGGGAATGAAAAAAGGACTTTTACTTTTCTTATCAATATGTTTTTCTCTTGCGCTCTCTGCGCAAAAAACTATCGTATTCGGAACTGTAATTGACGCCGTTTCAAAGCAGACTGTTCCTTTTGCTCCTGTCTATTTCGTTGGAACTAAATCTGGCACAACTACCGATGAAAAAGGAAAATACCGAATTGAAACTTACTATTCCAGCGATACTGTGCGCTGCAAAGGAATTGGCTATGCCCAGCAATCTTTTAA
>CAMDFE010000006.1 GCA_945897395.1 Chryseobacterium gleum
CTTGCTCTTTCTATTGCCCACAACGCAATGGCTCAGTTCAGCACGGGCACGTGGAGAGATCACCTTCCATCTGGAAATGTTATTGATGTATGTTACGATGAGATTAACATGGTCTATGCTGCAACGCCTTATGCCATTGTTAGCTATAATCCCGCTACGTTTGAAGTGGAACGTTGGTCGAAAGTGAATCGCCTCAGTGATGTTGGAATTTCAGCGGTGGAATACGATGCCCACTCAGACGCTGTAATTGTTGGCTATTCCAATGGAAATATAGATGTGTTGTTGGAAGATTCTCAATTCAACATGCCCGACATCAAGCTGAGCAATATTGTTGGCGATAAACAGATCTATGATATTCTTTCCTACAACGGATTGCTTTATTTAAGCACTGGATTCGGTGTAGTGGTCATAGATTTAACCGCTCGAGAAGTTCGTTCAACCTATTTCTTAGGTCCGAATGGCGAACAGCAAAAGGTGAATGACGTCTTGGTGTTGAATAACGAAATCTATGCGATTTCGGAAAGTAGAGTTTTAAAAGCCAGCGTGACGAATCCATTCCTTGCGAATTTTCAAAACTGGACCGTAGTGACCGATTGGCCAATCGCTGGGGCCTATGCAGATGCGACAGAATTCGCAGGTAATTTGTTTGTGCACACCATTGATGCCACCAACGATAAAATTCACAAGAAAGATTTAGCCACGGGCACTTGGAGTGTCTTTTCAGAATTCGGTACCATGCGATTTGGACGTATTTGGAACTCTGAAGATTACTTGTGTTTGGCAGGTGAGTGGGCGGCCATTTGCTACGACGAACTTCTTTATTTAGCCTACAATATTTCAGATTTAGATGGTGGAACAATTGCACCCAATTTTGTTATTCGCGATATGCAAAACACGTTGTGGGTGGCTGATAAAGGAAGGGGACTTGTTGGTCGCAAGGGTAACGGTCAGGATTTAACAGTACGTCCAGACGGTCCGGCCTCTGCCCAAGTTAGAAAACTCAATGCCTACAATCACAACCTTTGGGTGGCACACGGAGCAATTTATCCCTATGGTGGAAATTTATGGAGACCCGGAAATTTCTCTGGAAGAGTAGGCGATACATGGACAACTTATCTGCCTGGCGCAGGAGCGAATTCAACGCCGGGTGTCTCAGACATGGCCGATGTGGCCATTGACCCCTACAATAACAATCGTGTTTTTTATGGTTCTTGGGAAGAAGGACTTATTCAGCGTGCAACCGACGGGACACTAACCTACTACAATGTTGAAACGGGAAACAATCCTTTGCAAGGTTCCGGATTTTCTTGGGCTCCCGGATGGACTGGGGTTGGCGGAGTAGCTTTCGATCCGAATGGAGTCCTTTGGTTAACCAACAGTTATTCAACGAAACCTATTCAAGCGGTTGACCGCGAAGGAAATTTCATTGCGTTCTCATGCGCTCCTTACGTAACGAATGACGATTGGTTGAAAGACATTATGCCAACGCGCGAAGGATACATTTGGGCAATAGTTGCAGGAAAAGGAATTGTGGTGCGTGATCCGAACGGAACGGTTTCCAATGCCTCGGATGACGATATTACTTTTCTGTCGGAAGCGGAAGGCGCTGGAGGCTTGGCCAATAAAGATGTCTTCTGCATGATTGAAGATTTGGATGGTGAAATATGGGTGGGAACGCTTCAAGGGCTCTCCGTATTTTATTCGCAGTCGTCATTGTTCTCAGAAGATCCATTAGACGGCGAACCTATTTTGATTACTCAAGACGGAAACGTTCAGAAGTTGCTCGATACTGAAACGATAACCTGTATTGAAATCGATGGAGGAAATCGAAAATGGATTGGAACGCGAAACAGCGGTGTGTATTTATTCAGCTCGGATGGATTGCAGCAAATTGAACATTTCACGCAAGAAAACAGCCCCCTTCCAACCAATTCAATTTCAGATATTGCAATCAATCAAGATAACGGAGAAGTATTCATAGCAACAGAAGAAGGAATGGTTTCTTATTTCTCTACCGCAACGAATTTCGATCAAGAAATGAAAAACGTTCGCGTATTTCCAAATCCTATTTTGCCTGAATTTGATGGAAACATTACCGTAGACGGATTAGCGTATAACAGCAGTGTGCGCATTACAGATGCAGCTGGAAACGTTGTCTTTCAAGGTGAAAGCGAAGGTGGACGTGTTTTCTGGAATGGGAAAACCACCGACGGTCAACGTCCTGCAACAGGCATGTACTATGTCTATTGTTCGAATACAGATGGAAAGAAAACAGAGACCTTACAACTCACATTTATTCATTAGTCTTTCGACTTCATACACGCTTTCACGAATGAAATGAAAAGTGGATGCGGAGTCATTACAGTGCTTTTGTATTCCGGATGGAATTGTGAAGCCACGAAATATGGGTGATTTTCTAACTCAATGATTTCAACCAATCCGCTTTTCGGGTTTGTTCCAGCCGCTTTGAATCCTGCCTTCTCGAATTTATCCAAGTAATCATTGTTGAATTCAAAACGATGACGGTGACGTTCTTCGATGTTGATTTTCCCGTAGGCTTTTTGAGCTTTCGTTCCCTTTTTAAGCGTACAAGGGTATGCTCCCAAACGCATGGTGCCACCTTTGTTTACGATGCTCTTCTGCTCTTCCATAAGACAGATAACAGGATGCTTGGTATAAGCCTTAATCTCTGTACTGTGGGCGTCTTTCAGACCAAGCACATTTCGAGCGAATTCAATAGTTGCGATTTGCATTCCTAAACAAATTCCGAAAAAAGGAATGTTGTTTTCACGAACGAATTTTATGGCTTCAATCTTTCCATCAATACCTCTAGATCCAAATCCAGGTGCCACAAGTATTCCATCGAGTCCTGTTAGCCTTGCTTTAACATTCTTGTTATTCAACCCTTCAGAATGAATCCACTCAATGTCAACAGCACATTCAAGTGTCGTTCCAGCGTGAATAAAAGACTCAGCAATACTTTTGTAAGCATCTTTCAATTCAACATATTTTCCAACTAAACCAATACGAACACGTTTCTTCGGATTCTTAAGTTTGGTTAAAAAGTCACTCCACTTGTTCAGATTGGGTTTCTTCTTTGACTTCAAGCCAAGCTTGCGTAAGACAACCAAGTCAAGTTTTTCTTCCAGCATCATAAACGGAACGTCGTAAATCGTATCGGCATCTATGCTCTGAATAACGGCATCCAATGAGACGTTACAGAACTTGGCAATTTTATTTCGAAGGATGGAAGAAAGCTCGTGCTCTGTTCTGCAAACAAGAATGTCGGGTTGAACACCATTTTCCAAAAGCATCTTCACGCTGTGTTGTGTTGGCTTGGTTTTCAATTCACCGGCCGCTGCCAAGTATGGAACAAGGGTCAAGTGAATACTAATGCAATCGTCTTCGTATTCCCACATGAGCTGACGCACAGATTCAACGTACGGAAGCGATTCAATGTCGCCAACGGTTCCGCCAATTTCAGTAATGACCACATCGTAATCGTGTGCATTCCCTAAAAGTTGAATGCAACGCTTAATCTCGTCGGTGATGTGTGGAATAATTTGAACGGTCTTTCCCAAGTATTCGCCGCGACGTTCTTTGTCGATAACGCTTTGGTAGATTCTGCCTGTAGTAATGTTGTTCGCTTGTGAAGTCGGAATGTCTAGGAAGCGCTCGTAGTGGCCCAAATCAAGATCTGTCTCTGCACCGTCTTCGGTTACATAACATTCTCCGTGTTCATACGGATTCAGTGTTCCTGGATCAATGTTTATGTAGGGATCTAGCTTCTGAATGGTTACAGAATAGCCTCTTGCTTGAAGAAGTTTAGCTAATGATGCTGAGATGATTCCTTTACCCAGTGAACTGGTTACTCCGCCGGTTACGAAGATATATTTGGAACGTTTTGAGGATACCGCTTGCTTTTTTTGCATAACGGGAGACAAAGTTAAGCCATTTGTTAAGTCAGATGCAACTTTACTTTAAGGAAACCAATAAAAGTCTTCTTTTCCGCAGCCCTGAATCAGTTGTTTCCATTCAGTTATGTCGAGTTCAATTTTCACAACCGCACCTTTTTTAAACGGATGCTGCATTCCGGAAAGGTATTGAGACAAATTTGAAACACCCGGATTGTGTCCAACGAGAACCACATCGTTCCATTCTGTTGGAAGAAGTTCAATCACTTCCAACAAGTCTGAAAGTTCAGCGTTGTAAATTCTTTTTTCGAGGTGAAGAACAGGCTTGTGACTTTGGGTGGTGCTTAGCGCATGCGCGGTAGAGTAGGTGCGCACAGCAGGACTTACGATCCAGTTGGTTGGAAGTTGTCCGAGGTGATTGCCAAGCGCTAATGATTGAAGGTTTCCGCGTTCTGTCAGCGGTCTGAAGCTATCGGGCTGACCGAAAAGATCTTCCGCTTCGGCGTGACGTATGATATAAAGTGTTTTCATGCTAGGCAACGCATCATACGTTGTACTCTCTTCCTTTTACGTTTAGCACTTTCGTGTATTTCTTCAAGCTACGAAGAACAATGAAAACGATGAATCCGCTGAATAAAGCGGTGTGCCAAAACGGAGTAAGGATTTCCTTCCAACCGAAATATCCGAAGTGCACGTAGTTCTTCAGTGCGTCTAGCAAAGCGAAGGAAATAAATACCGCGAAGAATCCGTTGTATTCGCGTTTCAATACGTTACGTAATGAGAACTCGACTGGTGCAGATTTCCAAGAAGAAAAACGCGGGAAGAAAGGCGGAGTTCTTTCGGTCCATTTGATGTACACGTCTCCGAATTTATTTCGAAGGAAGAATTCTTCCGCGAACATAATGCGTTCGTAGTACAACCAGAACAGTAGGCAAGAAGTAAGTGTGAACCACCAGTTACCAACGTACATGATGATACCTAGCCACATGAAGAAGTTTCCTAAGTAGAGTGGGTGACGAACAATGCTGTAGATGCCTGTGTGATTCAGTTCGTCTGCAACTTGACCTTCTTTGGTGTTTCTTCCTGAAGTTCCTTTCGGAGTATATCCTATTGTTAAAACACGAATGAGTTGTCCGAAAAATGAAATGCCTAGGCACGTCCAAGCCCAAGTTTTATCGAACAACGGATTGTCTGTATCCAATTCAAACCAAATAACTGAAGCTGCTAAAACATACAATACCAAAGGAAGAAAGCTGCGCCAACGAAATAGCCAGTTCCCACTTTTGTTCATCTCTTCAATAAGCGCCATAGTAGAATTTTATGTCGCGAAAGTACGAATCAATTGCGTTGTTAGAACTGCGTTGTTGGAACTACGTTGTTTGAACTTCGTTGTTTGAACCTCGTTGTTAGAACTGCGTTGTTGGAACTACGTTGTTTGAACTTCGTTGTTTGAACTTCGTTGTTTGAACTGTGTTGTTAGAACTACGTTGTTAAACCCTCGTCCGAAGGACCCTCGCAACGGATGTTGCCCTCGCAACGCTTGTTGCCCTCGCAACGCTAGTTGCCCTCGCAAAGCCATTGTTGAATAAACAGCATATAACCTGCATATAAAAATTAGCTCATATTCCAATTGTGACGAATAAGTTTGTCGTCATGAAATCAAATCCAAAAAAGGTACAACCGAATTTTGAAAATAGTACCAATTTTGGGTATTTTTACAAAAATCAGTTGGCCATGAGCAAAAACACTTCAATCACTTTCGGTACCTATTTCGAACAGTTTATTCAAAACACCTTGAAGGAAGGTCGGTATAAAAACGCTAGTGAAATTGTACGCGCTGGACTTCGTCTGCTTGAAGAAGAAGAAAATAGATTGGCATCATTGCGACATTCAATTAATGAAGGAATCGCTAGTGGAACAGCTGTAGATTTCAATCCCAGTGAACATTTAAAAAAGTTGAAGTCAAATAAGAAATAGATGTCCGCCTTTACTTTAACCAATAAAGCCGTTGCAGATCTCTCTGAAATTTGGAATTACACTTTCGAAACTTGGTCTGAACAACAAGCAGATAGTTATTACAAGCTAATATTAACTGCTTGCTCTGTCGTGGCAAAGAATCCGAAACTAGGAAAATACTACAATGAAATCTATCCCAATCTAATGGGTAAGAAGGCTTCCAAACACATCATCTTCTATCTTATTCAAGAGAATAAATCAATAGAAGTTGTTCGAATTCTTCATGAGAGCATGGATTTGAAAGGAAAGAGGAACGTTTAACTTCGTTGTTGGAACTTCGTTGTTGGAACTTCGTTGTTTGAACTAAGTTGTTAGAACATCGTTGTTAAACCCTAGTCCGAAGGACCCTCGCGATGAAATCGCCCTCGCAACGCTAGTTGCCCTCGCAACGCTAGTTGCCCTCGCAACGCTTGTTGCCCTCGCAACGCATCCGCCCTTCGTGCATTCTCGCGCTTTTTTTCACTCGGTTGTGCGTTTTGGGCTTCTATTTAGGGTATATTGCGCTCGTAATTCATACGAAATGGTATTTAGCGCCTATTTTTCAAATTTAGCGCCCGTAATGCACGGGGAAGTAAAACCTCATTCTGGATGGTCGGTTGGCTATGTTGCCATTATTCAAAAACTCAATTTGCAAATGCCATTGCCCATTAAGAAGACAATGGTTGCAGAGAAAAATATAAATGTTGAAACAGCAACTTGGAGAGTTTTTTCATTCAAGTATTTACCAAAAGACCATAAAGGCATTTCCAAAATTGAAGCGCTATACAATCATTTGGTTTTTGCATTGAAATATGAAGGAGTGAATCTTTTGGTTTTTGCCAAATTAAGTGAAGTGTTAAAGGGCAAAGAAATTCTTGAGTTAGTAAACATCGAGCCTTTGGGTCAATACGCAAGAAGAATATGGTTTTTATTGGAGTGGGTTTCAGGAAAAGAAATAAAGGGTAAGCAGGATATAGCAAAAAAGAGCTACGTTCTCGCGGTTGATGAGAAACTACAGTATACAGTGGCTGGAATAAAATCATCGCGACATCTTGTGATTAACAATTTACCGGGAACAAATCGGTTTTGCGCTTTGATTACTAAGACGAAGAAATTAGAAAATCATTTGTCGAGTAATTATATAGATATGAATAAAAAGCAAATGGCTGGTATCCGAAAAGATATCGTTCAGCGAGCCTCTGCTTTTTTATTGCTGAAAGATTCGAAAGCTTCTTTTACTATCGAAGGTGAAAGTCCTAAAAGTAAACGTGCTGCCCGCTGGGGCGAGGCTATAGGTCAAGCAGGTATGCGCGATTTATCCGCCGAGGAGTTAATTCGATTGCAGCAATTGGTTATAGAGAATACGCGGTTTTTGAAAATGGGATTCAGAGAACAAGGCGGTTTTGTTGGTGAGCATGATCGAATCTCAGGAGAGCCAGTACCGGTTCATATTTCAGCCAAACAGGAAGATGTACTTGATTTAATAAACGGTTTGATTGATGCAAATCAGATGCTGATAAAAGATGATATTAATGCGGTACTCGCCGCGGCTATTGTTGCATTCGGATTTGTGTTTATTCATCCATTTGAAGACGGTAACGGAAGAATTCATCGTTACCTCATTCATCACATGCTTGCAAAAAAGAATTTTTCAAGCCAAGGCATAATCTTCCCTGTTTCTTCGGCAATCTTGGAAAATATAAATGATTACAGGTTAGTGTTGGAGTCTTATTCTAAACCACTTTTGGATTTTATTGAGTGGAAAGAATCGGCCAATCACAACGTTCAGGTAATCAATAAAACGAAGGATTATTACAGGTTCTTTGATGCCACTATTCAAGCTGAGTTTTTATTCGACAGTGTGCAGGAAACGATTGAGAAAATTATACCTCATGAGATTAATTATCTTTCAAATTTTCAAGTGTTTAAAAACTTCTTAGATGATGAATTCGAAATGCCAGATAAATTGGTTTCTACATTGGTAAGATTTCTCGAGCAAGGCCAAGGGAAATTATCGAAAAGAGCAAAAGAAAAGGAATTTAATCTGCTTACCCAAAAAGAAGTTTCACGTATTGAATCGGAATATAAATCAATCTTTGTTTGAACTTCGTTGTTTGAACTACGTTGTTCCTACTTCGTAATTGGAACTGCGTTGTTTGAACTGCGTTGTTTGAACTTTGTTGTTTGAACTATGTTGTTTGAACTTCGTTGTTAAACCCTCGTCCGAAGGACCCTCGCGATGAAATCGCCCTCGCAACGCTAGTTGCCCTCGCAACGCTAGTTGCCCTCGCAACGCTAGTTGCCCTTGCAACGCTAGTTGCCCTCGCAAGGCTAGTTGCCCTCGCAACGCTAGTTGCCCTTGCGATGCAATCGCCTTCGCAACGCTTGTTGCCCTCGCAACGAATGTTGCCCTCGCAAAGCCTACAGCATCTTCAACGCCCCCATCCCCCCATCCAAACCAATCACCTGTCCGGTCATCCAACTGCTCTTTGCACTGAGCAAGAATGAAATGGCTTCTGCCAAGTCGTTTGGTTGACCTATACGGCCTAATGGATGACGCTTGTTTGAAGCCTCAACTTTTTCTGGCGTATTGATGAATTTCTCGGCTAATCCTGTTTGTGTCAATGATGGAGCAACCACATTCACACGAATTTTCGGAGCCAATTCTGCTGCTAAACTTTTACCCAAGCCTTCCAATGCGCCTTTCGCCATTGCCACACTCGCGTGAAAGGGCATGCCCAATTTCACAGCAACGGTGCTGATGAATACGATAGAGGCCGATTCTGATTTTTTCAAATAGGGAAGTGCCAACTGCGTCGCCTTCAGCGCGCCGTAGGCGTTAATGTTCATGTCGGAAAGAAACACGTCGTGAGAAATACGATGGGCAGGAAGCAAATTGATTGTTCCCGGACAATACACCAATCCGTCTAGAATCAAGCCTTCTGGAAGATTCAGTGAATCGTCTTCAATATTCCAAACTAAACTGTTCAAATGGGAAGACGCTTCGCGTGAAGTGAAGTAAACCGAATGTCCTTGTGCTTCGAGCATTTCTACCGTAGCAGCGCCAATGCCCTTCGAACCACCAATAACTAAATAATTCATTACTTGTCGAGGTTAACGTATTTTAAAAATTCGTTGCGAGTGGCTTCGTTGTTGAAAGCACCCGAATAAGATGAGGTAACTGTTGCGCTGTTGAAGTCTTGCACGCCGCGACTGCTCACACACAAGTGAACAGCATCTATAAGTACTGCAACATCTTCCGTTTCCATAACGCGTTTCAACTCTTCAGCAATTTGAATAGTTAAGCGCTCTTGCACTTGCGGACGCTTCGCGAAGAACTGAACGATGCGATTCAATTTGGAAAGACCAATTACTTTTCCACCAGAGATATAAGCTACATGCGCCTTTCCAATGATTGGAACGAAGTGATGCTCGCAATTTGAATAGAACGTGATGTTGCGTTCCACCAACATTTCCTTGTATTGGTATTTGTTTTCGAAAAGTTTTACCGCTGGTTTATTCGCTGGATTTAGTCCCGAAAAAATTTCTTTGATGTACATCTTAGCCACACGATGTGGAGTTCCTTGAAGTGAATCGTCTGTAAGATCCATACCCATGATATTCATGATGTCTCTGAACTTATCTTCAATCTGTGCTATCTTTTCGTCATCGCTCAGTAAAAATGCATCTGCACGCATCGGCGTCTCAATCGTGGTCATCACGTGCTGATCTCCCATTTCCTCAATTTGTATCGCAATCAGCTCTTTTTCTGTGTGTATCATTTTTTTCTGTTGTAAAGTTTAAACCACTTAAACTGAACTTTGTTCGAATCCATTATATTTGTGGAATACCTAAACCTAGTAATATGTCACTTTGGAGGAAAAAAGATTTAGCCGCGATGCTCGCAGATGCAGAAGGCGGAGAAAAATCATTAAAGAGAACGTTGGGCGCCTTTCAGTTGGTAGCCCTTGGAGTTGGTGCCATTATCGGTGCTGGATTGTTTGTTAGAACCGCCGCTGCAGCAGCTGAGGCTTCTGGAAATGGAGTAACACTTTCATTTATTGTTGCCGCTATCGGTTGTGCGTTCGCAGGTCTGTGCTACGCAGAATTTGCAGCAATGATTCCTATTTCAGGAAGTGCTTACGCTTACTCTTTCGTAACCATGGGCGAGTTAGTTGCTTGGATCATTGGATGGGCGTTGGTTATGGAATACGCATTGGGCGCGGCTACCGTGTCTATCGCATGGAGCGAATACTTGAATAATCTCTTTGGAGGAACCATACCTTACGAATGGTGTCACTCGCCGTTTGAAAGTATTCAGTACTTAACCGGAGAGGCCATGAATCAAGCAACGGCTTTGATTCCTGATTTATCGAAGTCCATTCACCATGGTAAGCTTATTCTTTCTGCTGAGCAATTGGAGAAACTTCCAACCTTAGCTGGTTTAGTTCAAACTTCATCGGGAATTATCAATGCTCCGGCATTGGTTATTCTGTTTATGTTGACGTTACTTCTGATTAAAGGAACCAAAGAATCTGCTTTCGTAAATGCCATTATAGTATTCTTGAAAGTGGCGATTGTATTGGTGTTCATTGCTATAGGATGGCAGTTCATTAATCCTGAACATTACACGCCATATCTTATACCAGAGGGAACAAAAGGACACGAAGGATTCTTCGATTGGGGATGGGGCGGTGTTTTAGGTGGAGCAGGAATTGTATTCTTCGCCTTCATCGGATTCGATGCGGTTTCTACTGCAGCGCAAGAAGCGAAGAATCCAAAGCGCGATATGCCAATCGGAATCTTAGGTTCGTTGGTGGTGTGTACCATCTTATACATTTTATTCGGACACGTGCTTACAGGTGTTGCACCTTGGTCAGACTTTGGTGATCCTGCTTTAGGAAAAGAAGCGTCTGTAACCTATACGATTTCCACCTACATGAAAGGATACGAGTGGTTAGCAACAACGGTGAATGTGGCTATTCTAGCTGGATTCTCTAGCGTAATCTTGGTTATGCTAATGGGACAAAGTCGTGTGTTCTATTCAATGAGTAACGACGGATTGTTGCCGAAGGCATTCGGAGAATTGCACCCGAAGTTCAATACGCCTTACAAAGCAAACTGGATCTTATTCGTGTTTGTTGGATTGTTCGCGGCTTTTGTACCCGGCAGTGTAGCTGGAGATTTGACTTCATTCGGAACATTATTCGCTTTCATTCTGGTAAGCGCTGGAGTTTGGATTATGCGTGTGAAGAATCCGGAATTCGTTCGTCCGTTTAAAGCACCTCTAGTTCCATTGGTTCCAATCATGGGAATTTTAATTTGTACAGCCATGATCGCATCGCTTGATCTGCAAACCTTGAAGGTTGCAGCTATTTGGATGGCTGTTGGTTTAGTGATTTACTTCGGTTACTCAAGAAAGAACTCGCATCTTCATCCGAAGAAATAATATTTTATATTGAAAGGAAAGAGCAGCTTCGGCTGCTCTTTTTTATTTCCCATAGTATTGAGCATTAAAAAGCCCGGAACGTTTTCCGAGCTTTTTAATACCTTAACCTAAACCTTAACTAAACTTTTAACGAAAGAATATCGTTATGATAGTAATAACGCTTAAGATTGAAAAAGGTTGCAATTATTATAAAAAAAATTACGTCTTCTGCTTCTCCCGCTTCGCAGCAGGGAAAAGTATGTTGTTTAAAATAAGTCTGTAGCCTGCAGAATTCGGGTGAAGTGAAAGGTCTGTTGGTGGATCTCCAACGCGGTGCTGGTAGTCTTCCGGGTCGTGACCGCCGTAATACGTCCACTGCCCTTGTCCCATTTCGCCGTGAACGTATTTCGCGCACTTAATGTTTTTCGATTCACCCATAATGGTGACTTCGCTTTTTAAATGACTTTCACGGAAAGAAGTCGTTTGTCCCATGAATCCGTGAATCACCTGCGTGTGGTTCTGCGTAAGTATGGTTGGAATAATGTCCCACTTCGCAGAAAAATCGAAAAGCGTGAAGAAGTCATTTTCTTCTTTCACCTTTAAATGGTCTTCCGTTCCGTCGATATTGGAAAATTCATAGACCATCGGGTCTTTAATGATGTTGTAATTCTGAAAGGCAAAGCCTTGAGCGAAATTCAATTTCTTCTGCGCATTCGCATCACTCGGATCACCATCGAAAACGCTTTCCACCATGTCTGTCCCTTGAGCTGCTAAGGCAATGTCGTAAGAATCTGTTCCACTACACATGGTAAATAGAAACCCTCCGCCCAACACGAAGTTCTTAATAGTTACGGCCACTGCACGCTTCATTTCAGAAACCTTATTGAATCCAAGTTTAGCAGCTGTCGCTTCTTGATTTCGAACTTCGTCTCTATACCAAGGCGCCATGTTATATGCCCCGTAAAACTTTCCATACTGACCCGTGAAATCTTCGTGGTGCAGGTGAAGCCAGTCGTATTCAGGAAGTTTTCCAGTTATAATTTCTTCATCATAAATACTCGTGTACGGAATTTCAGCATAGGTAAGTACCAACGTTACAGCATCGTCCCAAGGCTGCTTGCCAAGTGGCGTGTATACCGCAATCTTCGGAGCCACTTCCAACTTCACCTTTTCCATGTTCACTTCAGGGTCGGCAATTTCTCTATAAATAGCGTCAACCTGCGCATCTGCAATCACTTGAAAACTGACTCCTCGTTCAGTACACTTTTTTTGAATGCTGGGAATGTTTTCCATCAGAAAACTTCCACCTCGATAATTCAACAACCATTCGATGGGGAGTTTCTGCTCCAAAACCCAATAGGCAATGCCATATGATTTAATGTGATTCTGCTGCGCCTCGTCCATGGGAATAAGCAACATGCCCGCGTAGGAACTGCTTCCAAGGAGGGTAAGGGTTAAAATGACAATTAATTTGCGCATGGTTCAAAGATACTCACGACGAAGAACAACGCAAGACTTAAAAAATTGTGTGTGCTTTTGGTTGAAAAGTCGGTTTGACCTTCCTCAATCAAATGGCTAACTTTGCGAAAAAAATTACCACACCATGAAATTTTTCATCGACACAGCGAATCTTAATCAAATTAGAGAAGCACAAGACCTTGGCGTTCTTGACGGAGTAACAACCAATCCTAGCTTAATGGCGAAAGAAGGAATCTCTGGAACCGATCGCGTAATGAAACACTACGTCGATATTTGTGAGATTGTTGGAGACGGCGATGTAAGTGCTGAAGTGATTGCTACAGATTTCGAAGGTATGGTTAAGGAAGGAGAAGATTTGGCGGCTTTGCATGAGAATATCGTGGTGAAAGTTCCAATGACGAAAGACGGAATCAAAGCTATTCGTTATTTTACAGACAAGGGAATTCGCACGAACTGCACGTTGATATTCTCAGCTGGTCAAGCCTTGTTGGCTGCGAAAGCAGGAGCGTCATATGTAAGTCCATTCGTTGGACGATTAGACGATATTTCTACAGACGGAATTGATCTGATTGAACAAATCAGAACCATCTATGACAACTACGGTTTCGATACTGAAATTCTTGCAGCATCCGTTCGTCACCCGATGCACATCATTGCTTGTGCAGAGATTGGAGCAGATGTTATGACATGTCCGTTAAGCGTGATCTTGCAATTGTTGAAGCACCCATTGACAGACATCGGTTTGGCTCAGTTCCTTGCCGATCACAAGAAGGCTGCTGAAGCGAAATAATTTTGATAGCTAGTTCAGACAACAACGCCGATTATACGGCGGCACAAATTATTCGCAAGCAAGGAATTTGTATTCTTCCCACAGATACAGTTTATGCTTTCGCTTGTGCGTTGTCAGACAAAAAAGCAATAGAGAAAATGGCTCAATTGAAAGGCGTGCGTTTAGATAACGCGCGCTTTTCTATTGTATGCAACGACTTGTCACATTTGGCCACATTCACCAAACCCATTTCAACACCGTATTACCGCGCATTGAAAAGGCATACACCTGGTATGTTTACTTTCCTGTTGGAAGCAAGCAGCTTGGTTCCAAAACTTTTCACTTCACGCAGAACCACCATCGGACTTCGTGTTCCCGATCACGATTTTCTTCAAAGAGTTCTAACACAATTGGGTGAACCCCTTGTGGTTTCTTCTGTTCATCGCAAAGAAAATTTAGAAGAATATCCACTTGAAGCCATCGATTTTGAAGAAGATTGGTCAAACGATGTGGCTGAAATTTTCTTTGAAGACACCTCAAAAATGTTGCTTTCTACAGTCGTAGATTTTTCCGGATTGAATCCAACAGTGGTTCGTCAGGGAGCAGGGGAGTGGAATCCCTAAACAATAACCATAAACAATTACTCGTTCGCAAGTTTCAGAATTAGCCCGTTCTCACGAAGGTGGTCTAGGTAATTTCACATTGACAAATTGTGACTATGAGAAAAATTGCACTGGGTTTTGTATTATTTGTTTTGAGCGCCACATCTGTGTTTGCTCAAAAATCTTTCGAAAAGGTTGTGCCTGAGCGTATCTATCGCGAAGCCTTGAATCTTTTTGAAAACGAAAAGTTCGTTCCGGCGAAAGAGTCGTTTGAAAAATACCTTTCGTTAACTTCCGGAAACGACGGCTACAGAGCCGATGCGGAATACTACCAAGGTCTCTGCGCCATGAATCTATTCCATCCAGATGCAGAATACTTGCTCACCACTTTCATAAGAAACCATCCCGATTCACACTGGTGTCAGAGTGTTTATTTGGAATTGGCAAACTTCAAATACAAGAGCAAGTCCTACAGACAATCTCTTGAGTGGTTCGATAAGGTTGAAGAGAAACAACTTTTGGCAGAAGAGCGCCCAGCTTTTTATTACAAGCGCGGATTCGTGAAATTCGATCAAAAGAAATATTCCGATGCGCGCGTAGATTTTGCGAAAGTGAAAGACGGCGATTCGGAATATAAGTCTGCTGCTACCTACTACTACGCTTACATGGCTTATACGAGCAAGGATTATCAAGTGGCATTGGAATCTTTTTTAAAGTTGAAGGAAGACAAAGACTTTAAATCGGTCGTTCCGTATTTTATTTCACAGATTTATTATGTGCAAAAGCGTTTCGATGAACTGTTGGCTTACGCTCCGCCGTTGATCAATGCGGAAGAAAATGTGAAGAACAATTATCCGAATGCGAACGAGGAAATCGCACACTTGATTGGCGATGCGTACTTCACTCTTGAGAAATACCAAGAGGCTCTTCCGTATTTAGAAAAATATCACAACTCCCCAACAGCGAAACCTTCCGTTGAAGATTACTATCAATTGGGATTCTGTTTTTACCGCAACGGCAACTTTGAACGCGCTATAGATGCCTACTCACACTGCACGAAGGAAGATTCTCCAACTTCACAATTAGCGAACTACAACATTGGAGATTGCTATTTGAAACTCGAACAAAAGGAATACGCGAGAACGGCTTTTGAAGCTGCTTCGAAACAAACGCACAACGTAGATGTGCAAGAAGATGCGTTATTCAATTACGCGAAATTGGCGTTCGAACTTTCGTACAACCCCTTCCATGAAGCCATTTCAGCGTTTGAAGGTTATTTGGAAAAATATCCAAACTCCGCACGTCACGACGAAGCCTATGAGTTCTTGTTGAATGTGTATTTGAAAACCCGAAACTACGAGCGCGCTTTGACATCATTGGATAAAATGAAAGTGAAAGACATTCGTGCGAAAACATCTTATCAGATCGTTGCCTTCAACCGCGGTGTTGAATTATATCAAGCGGAAAGCTTTGCGAAGTCAGAGGAGTTCTTCACGAAATCGTTGGAATATCCTGTCAATACATATTTGTTTGCTCAAGCCAAATATTGGATGGGTGAAATCAATTACCGACAGAATAAAT
>CAMDFE010000007.1 GCA_945897395.1 Chryseobacterium gleum
ATTCTGTCCATTCGGCCAAGAAATACTCAAAGTAACAGGTGCTCCACCTCCGCAAGTCAAATTTCCACTAACCGAGATCGTTTGAGCGAATGAAATTTGAGCTAAAAACAGAAACATCAAGGTTGTTAAATTTCGATGCTGAGATAAAATAAATTTCATAATTTTTCAATTTAACTTCGAAATTAAATTAAAGACTCCGCGCGATTTTAATTTAGGATTCAAAATACTCTATTCAGAGTATGTAATCGTTATTTGTTAAGGCGAAATAAGTACCTTTTGACAAATCAATCCCGAATGAATGATATATATTCCAGGAGTTAAAAATTCTAGAACGTTCTTGTTTTCCTTCGAAAGCCAAAGATCAATTTTCAAACACTCTCTACCACTTAAATCAGTAAAAATTACATTCTTGTAGGTTGAAGAAGATGCATTATACACTTCTCCACCTGACATAAAAAATACAGGTTGGGTAAATTGCAACTCCGATAATTTATTCACCAACGGTACATATAACAGTGTGTCGAAGGAACATTGATTTCCAAAAATAAATTGACAATTGTAATTTCCCGATGATAAATTCAAGGCTTCATTATAAGCACCTCCTACCCAAATCAAACTGTCGTATCCCACTCCGGATATTGAAATACTTCCCTCAGCATCTCCGTAATCAGGATTTATATCGAAAGTAATAATCGGAACAGGAAAATTTTCAATAATCAATGCGTGAGAATCGATACATCCATTTGCATCATTCACTTGAATAATTTCGTTACCTACGGCAATAACATTTCCTGGAGCTGTTCCCTGGAAGTTGTACGGCGGCACCCCTCCCGTTACATCAAAAACAGATTGCCAATTGTTATCAGGACAAATCGTCACAACATCAGGCGCTAGGATTTGCAACGGGTCGGGTTCATTAATAAAAATTGTATCTAAATAAGCACAGCCATTGAACAAACTCTCATTTATAAAATAGTTTCCGGAGGCTAAATTTTGATTTGAAGACAGTAACTCTCCATTTACACTTACAGAATATGCTCCAGCTGAATCCCCAAAACACAAATTGTCATTAATTTCTATGAGTACTTCAACTTCTCCTCCGTTTTCTATTTGCACCGAAAGAAGTATCCTGTTGCCAAATCCATTGTTGACATTGGCTTGATAAATCCCTGGGGTATTAATCCATCTATTCAAATCAGTAGAACCATTCTCCCAAATAACATCTTGCCAATCTGGGAGTGAGAGAAGAATACTATCTTCTGCATTTGGACAGAGGTAATCTTGACTTGTTAATATTCCACGCTGTGTTTCACCTTCATGAAGTATAATGGTCTGATTTGCTTCTAAAGAATAATAGTTATCCACTACACCACTTAACCAATGAACTTGAAAAGAATCTACTACTGCGTGCTGCCCGAGCCCTTGAATTACATTTTGAGAATTCTGGCTCAAATAACTCTCTGTTGAGAGTAATTGACCTGTAAAGGTTTCACTTCCCGCGTAGATCTTATAGGTAGTGCCGAAGCCGTTTCTATTTCCAATTAATCCTTCAAATCTAAATTTTAAAAAATTAAAGTTCGTATTCGTAACATTAGATAAAATCTTAAACGGATAGTTCGTTTCCGGGCTGAGGAAAATATCATATTTCCCATCGTTATTAAAATCTCCCTTTACGGAAGTAAAATAGGGGTACGGTATGTTTTCCAAACCGCTAAAAGCACTTTGCTCAAATTGTCCGTTCATGTTTAATAACAAATATTCTCCGAAAGCATTAGGAGTATCGATGTTCAAACTTCGTTCGTTTATAAGGAGGTCTGAAAAACCATTATTATCTGCGTCGATCCACAAGGCACCCCATGACCAACGATTGAGCTGAACTCCGTATGCTGTTGCGTTATTTACAAATAAACCTGAATTGTTTGCCATTAAAGCATTCCCTGGATCGGGAGTTGAAGGTAAACTATACTCAACAGGTGTGCTAGTTATATAAACATCTAAATCACCATCGTTATCAAAATCACACCACGAATTAGACATCGATTCTCTCGGATAATCCAAACCATATTGAGCACCACATTCCACATAAGTGCCATTGAGATTTCTCTTGTAAAACTCATTTCCTTGATAGAAATCATTAATCACAAAAAGTTCTTGATAGCCATCAAAATCAAAATCTACCCAAACCGATTGAAAAGAATTCCTTTGATATTCCGTAAATGAATTCAATGTGTCAGCATAAAATTGAGTACCGCTATCATTCCAAACAAAAGAATTCACACTTCCATTAGAAACACCATTATTTGCAATAGAAACATCGAGATATCCGTCACGATCTGGGTCACCCACGGCTCCTCCAAAACTCCTCGCGCTTCCGAAGAAAAAAACGGAATTATCAAATGGGATATTCAAAATATTAGAAACGTCTTGAAAATCAGTATTCGCAATGTTTTTATATAATTGATGTGGATTGTCTCTTCGTACAATTAAAAGATCATTGTACCCATCATTATCATAATCAAACCAAATCGGTTGTTTCGATTCAGTCATATTTGGGAACAGCTTAAAAAGAATAAAAGTTCCTTGATTATTCCGGTAGACACGCGTTGGCGATCCCGCAACACAAATAGTTAAATCATCCCATCCGTCCTCATCGAAATCAAAAAAACTAACTCCTGTCCCCCAATAATTTCCTCCATTAACGAATGCTAACCCCATACTAGTAGTGACATCTTGAAAATTTTGAGCGCGAATTTCCAATGAAGTCACCAAAAAGTAAATTATTATAAAATGCAAAACTTTCATCTGGGAATATTGTAATTTACAATTAAATAAACTAAGCAAACTTAACCATCTTTTAGCATTCTCTCATCTACTTTTTTAGTAGTAGTTTGCAAACGAAAATAATTTTTCAAAAAAAAAGCCCTTCCAATCGGAAGGGCTTTTTCAATTTAAAATTTCAATCTTACTTCTGAACCATCATACGTTGGGTTTGAAGTTCACCGTTGAAGATGGCTTCAACAAAGTACAATCCGTTTGCAAGTGGACGCTCGAAGGTGATGCTCGTATTTAGAATACCGTTTACTGAGTAACGGTTGCTCCATACTTGACGTCCCATTGCATCTACAATGCGAATCTGAACATTGTCTGAAATTACTCCAGACAAGTTAATATTCACAGCTGTTCCGTGTGTTGGATTCGGATACAAGCTCATGTCTGTTTCGTTGGTTACAAGCATGTCGCGGGTTGAGTTTTGAGCAACTTCACTTCCTTGCTCCAACACCATTCCTGCTGAACCTACAATACACATCGTTTGAACCGGTCCGTATGCGCCTGTTCCGTAAGAGAACACAGGTGCGGTGCGAACAGCATAAGTCTTTCCGTATTGAAGCGCTACAACCAATGACAAGTTGCAGTAGTTACTTGCTGCTCCGCGGAAGTAAACGATTGGAATTCCAACTGCATTTCCACCTGCATCCAATTCTGTGAATTCCCACTTCCAGTTTGTCACTCCACAAACCCATGGCAATGATGCCACGATTGCTCCGCGGAATTTTGGTCCTGCAGAACAACGATCACTTGCACGAAGAGCTGTTGCTGCTTCTTGCTCCATGGTAATTGAACATGGTGCTAAGGCAGGAACTTCAATAAGTTCAACTCCACCGGCTGCGTTTGTTAAGCTGTAAATAGTGGTAACACTTACATTGTATGTGCAACCTAGAGGAAGCGTTGGCACTACAGTTGAAAGCGTTAGGTAGTCAGAACTTTGTGTCTTCACATAAGTGTTACCCAATGCAATTCCGCTTGTTCCAACAAAAGTGAATCGGTATTGAACACCTGATCCCGCCCAAGTTGCCTTAAATACCTTACAAAGGTTCAAAGTGCTAGACCATGTTGCGCTTGTTCCAGTATCACAACCACCACGCTTCAACATTTTCACACAAATGGTGTATGAGCCAATGCCTAACGCGCTGTTGTAGTTTCTTACACCAATTTTATACACCTGACCGGCAGTTAATCCAGAGAAGTTCAACACCTCTCCGCCTAATCCAGCAACAGCATTCTCGGTTGCAAGCAATACTCCTGCATTCGATTGCAATTCAATCAAAATATCATTGGAAGTTGAACCTACTACAATACTCACCGCTTCGGAAGTTGCAGTGAAATAGTGCCATTTGTCTTCGCCAGTTAAGCAAACCGATTGCGAGAATGAAGAAGCTGCAAAACCAGACAGTGTATGCGTTTGCGTTACACAACTTGGGAAGAAGTTTGTCCAAACATATTGTGCAGTAGCTGGGCTTTCGCCAGCACCATTTTCAGAACCGCAGTTTTCATTCACCGTTCCGTTACAGTTATCGTCAATTGAATTCGAACACAACTCCGTTGCAGCAGTATTTACTGCACTGTTTATGTCATCACAATCTGTGTTGTTCGTCGACACATCCTCTCCTGAGAGAATCGCACATGTTGTCGTAGCTGCACCTGCACCGTATCCATCGCCGTCTGCATCGTTGTAATACGTATACAATGTTAGTCCCTCGTCGGATGCTCCTGAGCAGTTGTCATCGATGCTGTTGCAAATCTCCGTCGCACCAGGATTAACAGCTGAAGCTGCATCGTTGCAATCTCCGTTTGCAGTTGCGTATCCAACTCCAGGACTTGCACATGCATTTGTTGCTGTGCCAACACCGTAACCATCTCCGTCTGCATCTGTGTAGTAGTTTGCAAAAGTTAATCCTTCGTCAGCTGCACCCGAACAGTTGTCGTCTGCGCTGTTACACAATTCAGTAGCACCTGGATTAACAGCTGCCAATGCATCGTTGCAATCGGTGCTGTTCGCAACATAACCATACGGTTGTGTGCAATAGCTCAAAGTAGCAGATACATTTCCGTAACTGTCACCGTCAGCATCGGCATACCAAGTTGAAGGTGTACATGGAGCAAATGCCACTCCGCGATAAGCCTTGAACGTTGTGCTCAGTATAGTAGAGATAATATTTAATGTTGGAGTCGCTGTTCCGTTGTCATCGAAGTAAAGAACTTGTGTTCCGCTTGCGCTCGACACGGTAGCGTAAATTCTTGGATTCACTCCAGCGTAGAAATCAACAGCAATGCCATAAGCACCTGTTGCAGTTCCAACTCCAATGGTATAAGCCAACGACCAAACGCCTGCCGTGTTCACCCACTTCTGAACTCCACCGCCTGTGGTAGTTCTAGAGTCTGCTATGTAGCAAACTGTTTCAGCAGTGTTGAATTGGAAGCCGTAAGGACTAGCACCTGTGCCTGTACCTGTTGGAATAACATTTGTCGAAATTTGCCCTATAGTTGTTGGTAATCCAATGCCAACTTTGTAAACTCCAGTAGTTCCTGAACCGGTAGAGAAATATAGATTTCCGTTGTGAATTCCAACAACTCTTGTATTTGTGACCGTGCTCGAAACCGAAGTAGAGGCCCCTGTGCCTAAGTAAGTTATTCCACCCGGAGTATTATTGGCTCCCCAGTAGTTATTTCCGTCGGAAACAACACTGCGTATGTTACTTCCTGTTGTTAATGTTGAATTGATTTTGTTGAATGAACCGTAACCAATTCCGAAAGTTCCCACTGAACGTGCAATGTTCGCAGCAGAAGCTACACCCGCTAAACCAAGTGCGGCATCGTAACCTGGGATTGACAATTTCGAAAAATCAGAAGAGCGAGAAAGCATTCCTTCAGAAGTTGAACTTCCTGCTACAACCAATTTGCTTGTTCCAGTTGTAGGAACAGTAATGGTTCCTACCAATCCTGACGTGTTGTATTCTTCCAAGAAGAATGCAGTACCTGTTGATCCTAGCGCTGCCGCGCCTGTTCCGAAGCGAGTTACAACAATGTTACCGGCTACAAAGTTTCCGTAGGTGCAGGTTGCGTTGTTCGGACAAGTTACTGCCGCGTTGTAGTTGTTTGCATTCGGATCGAAACATCCTGAAACAGTTCCTTCATCGATTCCTGCAGTACAGTTGTCATCGATGCCGTTACAGAAGTTTTCCGTAGCACCCGGATTAATATCTCCGTTTGAATCGTTGCAATCGGAGGTTGGAAGAATGGTGGCAGAATAACCAGTTCCTGGTGTTGTACAAGCCGATGTTGAAGAAGCAGCATAACCATCACCATCTGCGTTCAAGTACCAAGCAGTTGCGTATGTACAAGATCCGTCAGAAAGGTTAGCCAAAGGATCGTAGTTACAAGCCGTATTGTCCAAACAACCGTAGTCAGCGCAAATCGCGTTCACAGTGGTGTTCAAGTTAACATCGGTTGCAGAGTAGAACGTTACTGATTCAGCTGCAACTAAAATAATCGCGTAGTCTGTTCCTCCTGCTGTTGAAGAAGGTAGTGTAACTGTGATGGAACCAGAAGTTCCAGAAACTCCGCTAACTATTCCAATTATATCTAAATTAGTATATGTCGTATTGTTTGCTGTTGTTAAGTAGGCCACTACATCGTATGGCTGTGTAAAGTTGGTTGAAGTGAAGATCAAAGAACCAGAATATGACGGACAGAAATCTGATGTGCTTCCGGTTAAGTTAATAGTAGGACAACCATCATCTATTTGCCCGTCACAGTCGTTGTCAATTCCATCGTTACATACTTCAGCTGGACAAAGCGTTCCTGAAACGCTGAAGTTATCTACGCGGCTCGAGCTACTTGAGATAACAACTCCGTTTACAAGAGAAACAGTCGAAGTGTTTGTAACTCTGAAATAGACCATCGGCTGTCCCGCAACACCTGCAATTGAAGAAAGATCAAATGCTTGGAGGAATTGAGAATTGAATATTGTCGATGAAAGTGACGAGGTATTGGCAACTGTATATTGTGAACCCACGTTTGTAAAATTCGTTCCATCCGTGCTGAAGCTAAATTGAAAATCTCTAGGTCCCGAATTGGTTGACGCCTGATCAACGGAAACATAAACAGCATTGAAACCAAGTGTGCTGGTTTGAAACTGATAATAATCACCAACTGCCCAGTTGTTTACGCTTAAAGAAGTAAGTGAACCGTTTCCGCCAGAGTTGATCCAAGAACTAGCTGCTGAAGCGTGATTTCCTAACATGCTGCTACCGATAGCGTTTACTCCAACGGTCGCCGAAGGACCGTTATATACAGTGCCGCTTGTAGAAAGAGTACCTAATGCTTCAAAATTCCATTTAGCAACACCTGTTCTCACCAATAAAGAGACTGTAGTCGAACCAGCTGCATTGTTCGCATCACCTGGATTGGTTACAGTGATGTCAGTGGTTCCCGCTCCAACGACTGTCAATACGTTTCCTGCAATTGTAGCAACTGCCGTATTCGATGAAGTGTAAGTTGGCGTATGAGGAGCAAAAATTGAAGTTGAAGTCAATGTTTGAGCAGGATCTCCAGTAACCATTGGAGCCACTGTAAATGCAATGGTTTGAATAGCTGGAAGAATGTTTCCAGTTAATCCTGTTGGTTGAGAGATTACATAATTGGCCGACTGTGCACCTATTAACAACGAATTCGAAGTCACTGAAATTCCATTCGCAGCATTTGGATCCGAGAAAATTCCTGTGCCTGCAAGGGTAACCGCATCGCTATTAATTACACCAACCAAAGATCCTGTAATAGTAGCTCCCACACCACCATCGTAATACTTGTCGTTTACCTGAGCATTAGCTAATGTTAATGTAATTGGATTAATATACAAATTTTGAGCAAAAGCAGGCGCCGCAGCGTAAGTTGCATCTCCCGCTTGATTTGCGGTAATCGTAACGTTTCCAGCAGCCAATATGGTCATTACACCTGTTGCGTTGTTTATTGTTGCAATAGATGTGTTGGAAGAAGTGTAGGTTACTGGTAATCCTGAATCAGACGATGCTAAAAGTGTAATTGGTGCGTCGCCGTAATTCACGGGCAAGGAAAGTGGGAAAGAAATGGTCTGAGACGTAAGAGTCGATGCATTTACAATTCCAAGAACATTGTTCGGATCTTGTCCAGAAATAATCTGGGTTGTGGCATTCAAACTAGCTAAAGAAATTGTTCCTGTTACAAAGCCTACTGGAGCAGAGGCCGCAATTCGTAGCTCAACCAATGCATTTGTTAATTGCTGTGCCGTAGGCGTTAATGTTGCAGTTGTTCCAAAACCACTGCCAGTTGAAACCTCCATACCTAATGGAGCAGTAATGGTAACATTACCTTGAAGCCCAACTCCACTCACAAAAATAGACTGAACCGCAGAAGGCGCACCTTGATTGGTAGAAAACATGTCTAAAGGAGAGGGCGTGGTGGTGTAAGTAATACTCGGAGCAATGTAAACTGTTCCGGTAACGGAAACATCGTCGACAGAAAAACCCGGACGACCGCCTCCGCCTGAAACATCTTTGTAAACCCAACGCAACTGAACTTCGGCCAAATTATCGCAAGAAGCCGGCAGATTCACTGTTATTGTGCTCGGGTTTATCGAACCAGTTCCTGCATTATTTGCAGTGGTATTTATATTCTGATAAGCGGTTCCAACATCTTGAAATGTTCCTGAGGTTCCAATTCGGTATTGCAAGCCAATGGCACCTATTCTTTCGGCTGGTAGGGTTCTCTGAGTTGCTGCAACATAAGAAACTTGGACAGCGGTATAACCTGCCGTACTTATTGATAGACAAAAACTATTCATTACGCTCCCCGAATTCAAAAGTCCTATTTTCCCGCTGAAATCGAAGACTCCATTGGCATTACTAGCATTCGAGCCTGTTGTTTGAGCCTTATTAGCGGTTGGAACAGCGGTTGGAAATGCAGTTGATGTAGACCCCGTTATAGTCCATCCCTGCCATCCAGCTAAATAAGCTGCTGTCGAACCCGTGTAAGCACTGAAGTTCTGCGTATAGGGCATCCCCTGCGGAGTAGGATTAGTTTGAGCATTTACTACAGTTGTTGCAAATAGCACACAAACTAACAAACTCAATAAGCTTGAAAATCTTGATAAAAATTGTTTCATAAAACGAACGGTTTAGGTTGAAGTTATTCGACAACGAAAATACTACTGCTCAGTGGTTTGGATATGAACATAATGTTAACAAAATGACACTTCGGTGATGACGCTACCCGATGACGCCAAGCGAGAGGATATAATCGTTCATGAAATATCCACCTCCAATGTCAAAATCTTTTTCTTCTTTGATCTGAAAACCTTGGCCCAAATAAAAATCAAGCGATTTGTTGTTACGATTAACAGTGAGCTCTAAGCTCGGTTTCTTCGAATCAAAAGCAAAGTCTATGACCACTTGAAGCATCTTCTTTCCGAAGCCCTTACCCTGCATTTCCGGACGTAAATACAATTTGTGAAGGAAGACACAATTCTCCTTTTCCTCGAATGCTGCAAATCCTTGAGGAATACCTTCCACTTCCAACAACACAAACTTCACCCCTTCCAACCACTGTTGTTTCAATTGATCTAAATCATACATCAACGAAAGCATATAAGTGATCTGCTCCGAAGAAATCATGTAATCGTAAACTCGCGGCCAAATGTCGTGCGCCAATGCCTTCACCACATTCAATTCATCGCGTTCCAACAAGCGCATGTCATACGTTGAGTTATTCATATTCCAAAAATAACAGGAAATACCCACAACTTCATTTTTGAATGTTTACCTTTCGGAAGAATATTATGGTAAAGAAAACAAACAAATTCGGAAATTTTAAACGAGACCTTAGAAAAGAGGTTATTGACCTCTTTGAACGCGCTCCGGAAACCGCTGTGAATCACAAACAAGTAAGCGCTGCCCTCGGAATTGCAGATGCTGGCATTCGCACACTTATCTACGAAATTTTGCAAGAGGAAGCCTCTTCGGGCACACTCAAAGAAACTGAAAGAGGCAAATATGTTTTAGCCGAAACTCCAAAAAACTTGGTGCTGGGAAACATTGAAATCAATCGTTATGGAAAAGGGTACGTCACCGTTCCTGGTCTAGACGTTGACGTGGAAATAGAAAAAGGGAGTACCGGTTTTGCATTACATGGCGACTTAGTCGAAATTCAACTTATACCGCGAAAAAGAAGACCTTCAGGTAGAATTATTCGTGTGGTTGAACGAAGAAAAAAATTGTACGTTGGAACAATCGAACGATACAAGGAACACGCCTTCTTCCTTCCTTCCGACAAAAAAATACATGTCGATTTTTTCATTCCGAAAGATGAATTGAACGGTGCCGTTCAAAACGATAAAGTAGCGGTTGAAATGATCTCGTGGGACAACCCCGAGCACAAACCCATTGGAAAAGTGACACAAGTGCTCGGACAACCGGGATCGCACTTGGTGGAAATGAACGCCATTATTTTAGAGTTCGACCTTCCAACAGAATTTCCTGAAAGTGTTCACCTCGAAGCTGAAGCCATTCCTGCAGAAATATCGAAAGAAGAAATTGCCAAACGTCGCGACATGCGCGGCATTTCAACCTTCACCATTGATCCTTTCGATGCAAAAGATTTCGACGATGCGCTATCGTATCGCAAATTGGAAAACGGAAATTTAGAAGTCGGTGTGCACATTGCAGACGTGAGTCATTACATTCAACCGAATTCACTCATAGACAAAGAAGCAACACTCCGTGCTACCAGTATTTATCTGGTAGACCGCACCATTCCAATGCTTCCGGAAAAACTTTCGAACTTCCTTTGCTCGCTAAGACCCAACGAAGACAAGCTTTGCTTCAGTGCTATTTTCGAAATGAATGAACATGCAGATGTCGTTAACCATTGGTTCGGGCGCACCGTCATTCATTCCGACAGAAGATTCACGTATGAAGAAGCACAAGAACGCATTGAAGGAAAAGGCGGAGATTTCGCAGATGAGATTCTTCACCTCGATCAACTCGCTAAAAAACTTCGTGCAAAACGTTATGCTGCAGGAAGCATTGATTTCAATTCGGAAGAAGTGAAATTTCAACTCGATGAGAAAGGGAAGCCCGTTGGCGTTTTCATTAAGAAAATGAAAGACTCCAATCAGTTAATTGAAGACTTCATGCTGCTCGCAAACCGCGAAGTGGCATACTTCATCGGTCATCCGAAAAACGGGATTACACTTCCATTCGTTTATCGCATACACGACGAACCAAGTCCGGAAAAAATTGCTTCATTGAAAACTTTTTTGAAACACCTCGGGTACAAGCTTCCGAAAACAAATCCTTCGGAAGAACAAGGCGTAATCAAAAGTATTATTCAGTTGGTAGACGGACAACCCGAAGAGGGCTCTGTGCGCACCATGGCTGTTCGCAGCATGGCGAAAGCGGAATACAGCACACAGAACATTGGTCACTTCGGACTGGCTTTCGATTACTACACACACTTCACTTCACCCATTCGAAGATTCCCAGATGTGATGGTGCATAGGCTTTTGCAGCATTATCTTGATCAAGGAAATCCCGTGAATGAAAATGAATATGCCCTTCATTGCAGGCACTCTTCAGCCATGGAGAAACGGGCTGCGGAAGCGGAACGCGCAAGTATCAAGTACAAGCAAGTGGAGTACATGCTTGAACGCAAAGGTCAAATTTTCGAAGCCACCATTTCAGGTTTAGCAAATTGGGGTATGTATGCAGAGGTGAACGAAACACGCTGCGAAGGACTTATTCCACTGGACACCATGACTGGCGACCAATATACCTTCTCTCCGGAAGAATATGTGGTACGCGGACTGAAACGCAAATACGAATTTAGATTGGGCGACCAAATTAAAATTCTTGTGGTAGATGGAAACATTGATCAACGAACCCTCGATTATATTTTAGTAGATAAATGAGTCACACCCTCTTTCCGCTAGAAGACAACGAACTTCCTTTCTCTGAATTGAATTGGATTGATGTTCGAAGTGAAGGTGAGTTCGAGGCTGGACATATTATAGGTGCGATTAACATTCCTATTCTCAACAACGAACACCGCATTCTCGTAGGTACTTCGTACAAGCAAGAAGGAAAAGATTCTGCTGAAGAACTGGGATACAAATTGGTTTCGCCTTTATTCGATCAACTTGTTGCGCAAGCGAAGGCATTCGTTAAGGAAAATAAAATTGTGATCTACTGTGCACGCGGGGGAATGCGTAGTCAAATTTTTAGCGATTTACTTTCGAAAGAAGGTATCGAAGTCTTACGTTTGAAAGACGGCTACAAGCGTTACCGCAATTGGTGTTTAGAGAAATTCACACGTCCGCATAAACTGATTGTCATGTCAGGAAAAACCGGTTCACAAAAAACCGAACGTTTATTCGGTCTGCATGAAGTGGGAGAAGCAGTCATTGATTTAGAAGGGCTCGCTCATCACAAAGGCTCTGCCTTCGGTGCTCTTGGGCAACCCGCACAACCCACGCAAGAACACTTCGAAAACAAATTAGCGCATGCTTTATTTTTCGAATTGAAAAAAGAGCTTCCTGTTTGGTATGAAAACGAGAGCCGGCTCATTGGGAAAATAAGAATCCCAGATCCTCTGTTCGACAAAATCGTAATTGCTCCACGCATTGAAATTCAACCCAGTTTCGAAAATAGATTTGACTTTCTAATGGAAAACTACGGATGTTTTTCAAACGAAGAACTCATTGAAAAGACAGAACTTCTTACCAAGCGCATGGGACTTGAAGCGAATAAAAAATCCATTGAAGCACTTGAGAATGGTGATAAAAATGAATGGCTAACATTGCTCATGCATTACTACGATAAAGCCTATGAGCAAGGGCGTTTGAAGCAAGCCGTTCAACCCAAAACCATTCAAGTTCCAATCACTGAAAATTCAACGCCTGCAGATATTATCGCAGCGAAAGAAATACTCTTATCATGAATTATCCTTTAACACAATTCAGCAAAGCATCTGGATGCGGATGCAAGATTGCTCCAGCTGAACTGTCTAAAATACTTGCGCATTGTGGCGCAGCGCAAGTTGATTTAAATCTTCTGATTGGAAATGGAAACAACGACGATGCGGCAGCTTATGCCTTGAATGAAACGGAAGCGTTGCTTTCAACGACAGACTTCTTCATGCCCATGGTAGACGACGCTTACGACTTCGGTTGTATAGCGGCGGCCAATGCGCTTTCAGACATTTATGCCATGGGCGGAAAGCCCATTATGGCATTGGCAATTTTAGGATGGCCTTTGGAAAAACTTCCCGCAGAAATTGCTGGAGAAGTCATGCGGGGCGCGAAGGAAACCTGCGCTAGCGTGGGCATTCAGATTGCAGGCGGACACAGTGTTGAAAGCCCAGAACCGTTCTTTGGATTGTCGGTGAACGGCATTGCTCCGATTAAAAATTTGAAGCAGAATAACGGTGGAAAAGTAGGCGACCTTATCGCACTAACAAAACCACTTGGTCTGGGAATCGCTTCTACCGCAGGAAAGCGCGGATTGTTGTCTGAAGAAGAAAAAGCAGAATTCATTCAACACATGAAACACGTGAATACCATTGGCGCTGAATTCGCGAAGGTGGAAGGCGTTCACGCTATGACCGACATTACAGGATTCGGATTAGCAGGACATTTGATTGAGTTGTGTGAAGCGAGTTCTTGCAGCGCTGTGCTGAAATACTTAGACATTCCAATTTTAGATTCGGCGAAGAGGTCTGCAGCACAATTCGTCTTTCCTGATATCACAACAAAGAACTTTCAGAACATTCAACCTAAAATAAGTCCGTTAAACGGAGAACAGTTGTTGGTGCTCTGCGACCCGCAAACCTCGGGAGGTTTGCTCGTAACGTTTCATGAACATTCATTGAGTGAATTGAATCAACTTTGTGCGCTTCACAACGAAACGCTTACCGTTATTGGAAGACTTCAAGAAGCAAATGAAATTTGTGTGGAAGTCGTGTGAACAAGGTCACGCAATTGATTGTTCGTTTGATGTAACTTTGCAAAAATATAAATTATGTACCCACCAGAATTAGTAGCACCTATGCGTGCTGAATTAACAAATATTGGCTTTGAAGAAACTACAACTGCTGATCTTGTAACCAACGCAATCAATACTGAAGGAACCGTTCTCATGGTTTTGAATTCAGTATGCGGATGTGCTGCAGGAAGTATGCGTCCAGGTGTGAAAAAAGCTGTTCAAACAGAAGGAAAGAAGCCAACGAAAATGATTTCATCATTTGCAGGCGTAGACGCAGATGCAGTTAACATGGCTAGAAAATTCATGTTACCGTACCCTCCATCTTCTCCATGCATTGCGCTGTTCAAAGACGGAACATTGCAACACATGATCGAGCGTCACCACATTGAAGGTCGCACAGCAGATATGATTGCTGCGCACTTGAACGGGATGTTCGAAGAGTTTTGTTAAGATTAGTTTAGTTGAAGAAAGCCTCACTTCGGTGAGGCTTTTTTTATGCGAATATCTCTGAAAAGAGTTCCTCTACTTTTCCAACTTTAATAACTTGAATTGCAGCGGATGCTTGAATTTTATTGAAGGAAGAAACGTAGATTTTTTCGAATCCTAATTTAGCTGCTTCTTGAATGCGTTGATCCAATCTTGAAACCGGACGAATCTCTCCGCTTAGTCCTACTTCCCCACAGAAACAAGCCTTTCGGGTGATTGCAATATCTTCGTTGCTGGAAAGAATGGCAGAGATGACCGCTAAATCCAAAGCTGGATCTTCAATCTTAATTCCTCCTGCGATATTCAAAAAAACATCCTTCATTCCTAAACGGAATCCGCAGCGTTTTTCCAAAACCGCAAGCAACATATTCAATCTTCGCAAATCGAATCCTGGTGTGCTTCGCTGCGGCGTTCCGTAAACCGCTGTGCTTACAAGCGCTTGTATTTCCATCATCATGGGCCGTGCGCCTTCCATAGCAGCTGCAATAGCCGAACCGCTGAGGTGCTCGGTG